>JBJHAY010000006.1:0-23532 GCA_050485205.1 Gammaproteobacteria bacterium | reverse complement strand
GTACTTGGACTCGGAAAGGCTAAAGGAGGTATTGATGGCACGCCAGCCCCAGGCCTCCCATATCAATACCATCAAGGCCAGAATCACCAGAGAAAGAATGAAGAAATACTGATGGTAGAACGACACCAGCACAAAGCCGATCACCAGTTGCAGGAACAGGGAAAAACCGTTGGTGAGCAGGTCCGGCACATTCTTCTTCAGGGTCATGATGTCGAAGAAGCGATTGGACAGGTCTTCCTGGCCGGAACTCTCCAGCCAGGTGCCCTTGGCGGTGAGCGTGGTCATGGCCATCTCACTGGCGACGCGGGCAAAGATTCTGCGTTTGAACAGTTCCATGGCATAGGCGCGCAGGGCATAGAGCAAGCCAGAGACAATCAACAGGACAAAGAGGAACACGGCGATGCCCACCACCAGCCTGATCAAGGCGGTATTGGCAATGGTGTCGATCAACATTTGCACAGAGATGGGCACCGCCAAGGTCAGCAGGCTGATGGCGATACTGTAAACCACCACCGCCTTGTAAAATTCGGCTTCTGGAGCCAGCAAGGCCTTGAACAGGCGCCTGAACTCGACGGCGGTGGGAAAATGATGGTGAGGTCCGGCCATTCTTTAATCCCTGCTACAAAGTAAAACATAGAGGGCAGTGTTGCAACAGCCCCTAAGTCCAGCCCGCACAACTCGCATCCTTGCCCGCAAGAATCCCACCGTCATCACCGCCAGCGCAACCCAAGTTTGCATCTACGATCAAGGCTCGCCGGATCCTGCGGCTTTATCCAGCCCTGGTTCGCTCATACGGCAAGAATGACGCTATTGGTTCAACGGCCATCCTGCCTGCTCTGAACAGGGCGCATTCTAGATTAATCCTTTCTATATTTCAATTTCCGATAGCTTTTTCCTTTCAATTTGAGAAGCGAAGGACTGACCCGTATCCAAAAGCATGATCAAGATCATCTAGACAAAATTCAGCGGCCCTGGATTGTCGCAATCATCGCTAGAATGAAAACACTGACACTGGAGGACCCAATGCAATGATCAGGCCGGCAGGCACGGGTCCCGGCTTCCAGAGAGGCAACACCAATGACCACATCCCCGTCTTACATCAAGTCTTATGTATTGGTGGCAGACGCCTGGCGCGCCAAGCTGTACCGTCACTCTCCGACAGGCACCGCGTTGGAATTGATCTATGATCAGGTCAATTTTTGCGGTGGCAGACGCCGCTCCGGCACACCAGGCAAGCCCTCCTCGCGGGAGGGGCACATAGCTGACAACACCCTGCCTGCGCTCACTCCCAAGGCGACAGAGGACATGGAGGACTTTGCCCGGGATCTGGGCAAGAAACTGCAGCAGGAGTGCAAGGCAGGCAACTTCGACAAACTGCTGATCGCGGCGCCCGCTTACTTTCTGGCAATACTGAAGGCCCATTGCGAGGCTTGCACGCATATCGATCTCAGTCTGAAAGCCTTGGACCTGGTGCAATCCAGCCCCGAGGACATCCTGGCTGCCATCAACTATCAACAATACCGCTGACGCGTCTCATGCCGAGCCGTGCCCCAGGCGTTGAGCGATCAGCTGCAGCAAACTCTGTGCTTCGATTGGCTTGCACATGATCTCGCAATCAGCCTCGCGGGCTTCCTGCCCGCGGCGGTCGGAAGTATCGCCGGTGATGATGATTGCCGGAATTCTCTGCCCTGCCAAGGCCCTCAACTCCCCCACCAACTGAATGCCATTCTGCTCTTCCGCCAACCCATAATCGGTGATGATCAGATCAGGTATTTCTTTCGCCAGGCATGCCCTGGCCTCGTCAGTGTTGCGTGCGGTAAGCACCTTGAATCCAGATATCTCCAGGAAAAGACTGGTGGAGTCCATCACTGCCGGATCATCTTCCACCAACAGCAAGGTCGCACTGAGCTTGCGTGGCTTGGCATTGGGCTTGCCTGATACCTTGCGCCCGCTTGGCTTGGAGGGCGCCAGGGGCACCATGACACTGAACGAAGATCCCCTGCCCGGCACTGACTTCACCTCCAGCTTGAGATTCATCAGTTCCGCAATCAATTTGACTATCGACAAACCAAGGCCCAGCCCCTTGCCAAGATAGTGGCCATCGTATTCCAACTGCCGGTATTCATCAAAAATCACATCCAACTGGTTGGAAGCAATGCCGGGCCCATTGTCAGACACCTGTATTTTGAGAAAGCCCTTGCGTTGCCTGCATCCCAGCACAACATGGCCATGGGCAGGAGTGAATTTGATGGCATTGGCCACCAGGTTGGTAACCACTTGTTCCAACAAGGCCGGGTCCGAATGAATCTCGGCCTTGGAGCCCACCACTGAAAATTTCAGTGATTTCTCCCTGGCTTGCTGCATTTCGGTGTTCCGCACTCTGTCCAGCAAGTCCTGCACCTTGAATGCACGCAAGTCAGGATGCACCTTGCCCGATTCCAGCTTGGTGATATTGAGCAGGGAATTGAGCAGTTTGTTGGTGGTATCGAGGGACATCCGCGCCTGCTCCAACACCTTGGTCTTTTCCTTGGGACTCAGCTTGCCACCGAGTACAGCCAAATACATGCTGATGGACTGCAGCGGCTGCCGAAGATCGTGACTGGCGGCAGCCAGAAAGCGGGACTTGGTGCGACTGGCTTCATCCGCCCTGGCCTTGGCGGCCTCAAGGGCTTCCTGTTCCTGTTTTTGTTGGCGAATGTCGCGGAATCGCACCAAGGTGGTGGCCTCGTCCCTCACAATTACCGGGCTCAAGCCGATCTCTACCGGAATCTCCTCGCCGCTGGCGGTCAGGCATGAAAGCTCAAGGCCGCTGCCCATCTGACGCATCACCGGCTTGACCTTGTAATGCTTGAAGTAGACGTCGTGCTGGGAACGGAAGCGTTCGGGAATCAATATCTTGTAGGACTTGCCCAGCAACTGCTGGCGGCTGTATCCGAACAACACTTCCGCCTGCTTGTTGATACGCTGGATGGCGCCATCAGCAGTTACGATTACCATGGGGTCGGGAGTGGATTCCACCAGGGCATTGAGTTTTTTCTCCGTGGCCTTGATTTCAGAAGTATCACGCATGTCCACGGCAATGCTGGCAGGCTTGCCGAACTTGTCCCGCAACACCGAGGCGTTGAGCCAGATTTCCAGTTGCTTGCCATCCTTGTCGACGCCAATGGTCTCCATGGCGCGCTCGTCACTGCCTGCCACCAGGTTTTTGACATATTGCTTGTACAGCTTGCGCTCGAACGGGGCTATCAGTTGCTCAATGCCAAGTCCGAGCACTTCCTCCTCCTGGTATCCAAACATGTCCCTGGCGCCCTGGTTCCAGGTGCGAATGGGACCATTGACATCATGGACGATGATGGCATCGTCGGAATTTCTGACGATGGCCGCCAGCAGACTGGATTCCTGCTCGCGCTGGATATGTTCAGTGCGGTCGTGAAAGGCCAGGATGATGCTGTGCACCACGGCAGAAGATTCATCCTTGAGAGGGAGAACTCGGATCAACAGGAATCGACCCGCCACCTCCACTTCCAGGCTTGTGGTCTTGGCGCTTTTCAAAGCAGCCTGGATATGAGGTGAAAGCTTGGTGAGGCCATCAAGAGCGCCCATCAATTGCTGAATATTGTCCACCTCATTGGGCCACAGGGCAAACAATTGCCGGCAGCTGTCGGAATAACGCACTACCTGCAGGCGGCTGTCCAGCACAATGATGCCGGCAAGGGCGGCATTGAGAATATGATCCAGTTGCAGGTTGACGCGCAACAACTCCTGACTTTTTTCCCTTATCTCATCATTGACGCTGACCAGTTCTTCATTGGCGGACTCCAACTCTTCGTTCGTGGTCTGATATTCCTCATTGGAAGACTGCAATTCTTCAGTGGTGGACTGAAACTCCTCGCTCAGTGATTGCAATTCCTGATTGGCTGCTTCCAGGGCCTCATTGCTGGCAAACAATTGATCCTTGAGGGCGGCCAGCTCCTGCTCCATTTGCAAGACCCTGTCATCATTGGTCAATGCCTGATCCTGATTGCTTGCAAAGGTATCCGGCCTGACTTTTTCGAATACCAGCAGAATCTCTCCACCTGACTCCGGCAGCAGATCAACTTGTTTCTGCGGCACTGCCACCAGACGGTACATCTGGTCCTTGCCGCTATCTCCTCCCGGCAACAAAAAAGGCCGGCCACGCACTGCTTCGCCAACCCGCTGGGCCTGTTGCAAGACACGACGCAAGTCATTGCGCAAGGCTGGAGGCGCCAGATGCATCACATCAAGCCTGACATCCCCCTCAGGCAAACTGACAAAGGCTCTGATGTCGCCATGCACATGAATCAACTCGAAGCGGCGGTCCAGCAACACCGCGGCCGGCGCATATTCGTTGAAAAACAGCTCCCGCATCTGTTGTTGCCAGGAAGTGGCGCTGGCCAAGCCCTGGCCAATGCCCGGCTCCTGACCTTCCCCGCTCCCTCGCAATTGCATTCTGGATGCCGGGGTGCGGACATTCTGGCGCCGGTAGAGCTTCAAGGTCGTATCCTCTGCCTTGAACAATTGCGTGGTCTTGCCGACGCTCTCCGCTACTCCCAGCAGCAGCAAGCCCGAGGGCCGCAGGGCAAAATGAAACCGCGACAACAAGCGTTCCTGGGTTTGACGATTGAAATAAATCAAGAGATTGCGACAACACAGCAGATCGAGGCGTGAAAACGGTGCATCAGTAGCCACATCATGTACCGCGAATACCACCATGTCACGGAGCTGGTTGCCGACACGGTAGCCATCCTCCTCCTTGTCGAAATAACGTTTGAGCAGATCCCGTGGGATTTTCTCTACATCCTTGGCACCATAGACTCCGCGACGTGCCACTTCGATGTTATCGGGATCGATATCCGTGGCGAATATTTTAACAGGCAGCTTGCGCTTGGCCTGGCGCAGGGATTCGGCCAGTATCATGGCCAGGCTGTAAGCCTCCTCGCCGGTGGCACAACCAGCTGACCAGAAGCGAACTGGTTCTTGACCCTTGCGCGCCGCGATCAGTGCGTCCAGATGGCTGGCAAGTTCTCCGAAGACATTTTCGTCGCGAAAAAAACCGGTAACCGTGATGAAGATCTCCTTGATCAGACACCTCGCTTCGGTACGTGAACGGCGCACCAGCAACAAGTACTCAGCCAGGCTGCCCAACTTGTTGGCAACCAGGCGCCGGCCAATGCGGCGCATCAGCATGGACTCCTTGTAACGCTGAAAATTGAAACCGGTCTCGTTCTCGAGCAGCTCCAGCAATAGTTGCAATTTTTCGGGATCATTGGCGCCGGAAAACTCCAATCCAGACTTGCCGCACAATCCGAGAATTTCCAGCAGTTCGGCGCCAATCTCCTCTGGGCCGCGAATGAAGTCAGCCAAAAGCAGGTTGATAACAGCCTCCGGCATGGCACCGAACTCAGCTGTCTCCGGCCTTTGCGCCAGTATCCAGCCACCAGCCGCCTTGATTTCCTGCGCCCCCAACACACCGTCCCTGCCAGAGCCCGAGAGAATGATACCAACAGCCTTGTCCTGCCACTGCGTCGCCAGGGAGGCAAACAGCATGTCGATGCCATGCTGGGGCCCGGGTAGGTCGAAAGGTGTCAGCCTGAACTTGCCATCCTGGACCACACAGCGCTGTCCCGGCGGACAAATATGAACACAGTTGGCCGCGACCTGCATGCCATCCTTGACTTGCTTAACCGGCATATCGGTGTGGGAGGCCAGCAAGCGTGGCAATTTGTTGCCGGAGAGCGCTTCCTGATGTTGCAACACCACATAAGCCAGGGAATGTTTGTGTGGAAGTGCCGGCAACAAGGATTTCAATGCTTCAAGCCCGCCAGCGGAGGCACCGATCCCGACCACCATCATGGTCTGCTGCTGTTTGGAAGTCATCACATTCTCATCCTGCCGGCGGGAACGAACCTATGGCAATCACCGGAGATGTCAGAATATAAAACAGGCATGCCACAGCATTTGTGCGAGATCAACAGGAGTACTCTTCATAGCATGAGCACATGGTCTCAAACACCATGCGCACCCGGATTGCCATCCACTTCACTGATCATCCTCACCAGTTGCGCCAGGGATTTTGTCTGCATTTTCTGCATGACGTTGGCGCGATAGATCTCCACTGTGCGCTGGCTCAAGCTCAACTCAATGGCGATCACCTTGGTGGCCTTGCCGTTGATGATGCCATCCAGGACTTCAGTTTCACGAGGAGTAAGCGACTCCAGTCGCTCCTTCAGCATGCGTTGTTGGCGCACTTGCTGGTGCTGCAGGCGGTTGGACGTCATGGCGCGTTGAATACGCTGCAATAAGCTGTCGTTGTCAAAAGGTTTCTGCAGGAAGTCGAAGGCGCCAGCCTTCAGCGCCCGAACCGCCGTTGGCACATCAGCATGGCCGGAAATGAAAATGATGGGCAGGCACGAACCGATCGCCAACAGATCCTGTTGCAAGCCCAGGCCGGACATGGAGGGCATGTGGATATCCAACAGCAGACAGCCACGCCAGTCGGCACTGAAGTCATCCAGAAAAGCCTCGGGGTCACTGTAGGCCGCAACCTTGTACCCGGAAGCCTCCAACAGCATATCCAGGGAGTCAAGAATCGCGGCATCATCATCGACGATGAATACTTTTTCCTCGACGGGGCTGTGCAACCATTCTTCCATCATCAGGGACGTCTCACTTCTGCCCCAGGCGACGCGACACTCGGCTCAGCTCCTGGCTGATTTCGAAAGTGCGGGAAGATTGGCTGGCAATTTTTTCGAACAGCTCTAGCAGGCGTTCAGGATCAGGCACGCCGTGCTCGATCATGAAACAACCTGCTTGGGCATAATTGTTGATGGCTGTAAGAGGTTGGTTGAGCTGATGAATCACCTTGGCAAGGTCATCCATCTCAGATCCAGGCTTGGCCGCCTGTCCCATGATATCCATTTGCAAACCTTGATTTACCTGCTCGGGCCGACGTTCTTCTTTACTCATAGTTGCTTCCAAGCCTGGTGGTGCCCCCAGGCAAACAAACAGGAAGCGCCGCATCTGCATAGTCTGCCTCAAAGTTGGATTATTTTACAGTGTTTCATGAGCTTACATGCCACTCCAATTGTCATTCCGGCACCGGGTCTGCATTCAGTCGCGTGGGTGTTCCAAGCCAGGCCACACTGATATCGAAATGCCATTACGTAGAAACCCTTAGATGAAACTACGAATGTGACAGGCTTTCTCATCCGCGTAAGCTTTCCTCCATCGAATGACCTCAGTCAATAACTGACTTGACCCAGAACAAGGGAAACTCCGATGGAACACCGAAGCGGCCAACGCCTGACACTCAATCTACCCACCTCACTGAGCCAGGGTAACGTGAACCTGGGCTGGTTCACCTGCAAGAACATCGGCAGTGGCGGTATCGCCCTGAAAGGCAAGATCGCCGGACTGAAGCGGGACAGCATCGTCAATCTGAGCATCGAGCTGTTGCTGGAAGGCAAGCAGCGCATCCACCACTGCAAGGCACTGGTCATCCACCAAAGTGGTGGCTGCATCGGCCTGATGTGGGTGGAAGAAAGCAGTCGGCTGCTGATGCAGAAGCTGGTCGCTTCCCTGACACCACTGGCGGCTTGACCACGCTTCGACAGCATCTCGACACAGACACAACTCAGCACCTGCCCCACAGGCATCATGATCAAGGAGATTGCCATGACCACCAACAACATCGTCATCCTCGGCCGCGACGGCGCCACCCGCCAAAACGCCTGCCAGTCCTGCATGCGGCGGGCACACTGCCCGGTATATGACCAACAGGCCAGCCAATCCCTGGATCAACTGGGCAGAACCAGCATCACTCCCCGCAGCATCCGTCAGGGTCAGCATGTGTTCAATGCCGGCGATGACTTCGATGGCATTTACATGGTGCGCTCCGGCTTCTTCAAGTCCTATTTCGTGGATGCCGACGGTGAAATCCAGGTCACCGGCTTCCACTTTCCGGGCGAGTTGTTCGGCATCGACGGCATCGAAAGCGGCCAGTACAGCAATGCGGTCGAATCCCTGGATACCGGCAGCATTTGCAAGATCCCGTTTTCCTTGCTGGCCGACCTTCAACATGAAACACAGGACGGCCGTCAGTCCCCTGCCCAAAAAACCCGCTTGATGGCTGCCATGGTCAAGGTCATGAGCAAGGCCATCGCCCGGGACCGCAACCTTATCTTTGCCCTCGGCAAGATGAATGCCAAGCGGCGCTTTGCCGCCTTCCTGGTGGACATGGCCGAGCGCATGGCCCAGAGCGGCTACAGCCGCAATGAGATCCGGCTCTGCATGGGCCGTATCGATATCGCCAACTATCTGTGCCTGGCCATGGAAACAGTGAGTCGCCTGTTCACCCTGTTCCAGTCCATGGGCATTTTGCAAATCAAACGCCGCGATCTGCTGATCACCGACATGAAGGCCCTGCAAGCCATCGTTAATGGCGAGCCCGAGGCCATGCTGCTGCTGGACAAGGCCAGCTGAGAGGCACGGGATCATGTGATGAGAGCTTATGCCCGGCACCATCCCCGCCGGGCTTTTTTTCGTCATCAGTCCTCGCCAAGGAGCATGCATGTACACGGACCGCTTCGTCAGCCGCCTGACCCGCAATACCCTGGCATTGATATTGGCCGGAGGCCGCGGCAGCCGCCTCAAGAATCTGACGCGCTGGCGCGCCAAGCCGGCGGTACATTTCGGCGGCAAGTTCCGCATCATCGACTTTCCGCTTTCCAACTGCGTCAATTCCGGCATCAGGAAGGTGGGGATCATCACCCAGTACAAGGCTCACTCATTGATCCGTCATGTTCAGCGCGGCTGGGGGCACTTTCGCGGTGAGTTCGGCGAGTTCGTGGAACTGCTGCCGGCACAGCAACGGATCGCGAGTTCCTGGTACGCCGGTACAGCGGACGCGGTCTATCAGAATCTGGATATCATCCGCAATCACAACCCAAGCTATGTACTGATCCTGGCCGGCGATCATATCTACAAGATGGACTATGGGCCGATGCTGGCCTATCACCTGGAAAAGAGCGCTGACCTGACCGTGGGCTGCATTGAAGTGCCGATTGGGGAAGCCAGCGCGTTTGGCGTCATGCAGGTGGATCTGGACCAGCGCATCACCGCATTCCAGGAAAAGCCCGTGGCGCCCAGACCGATACCCGGCAAGCCGGACAAGGCCATGGCATCCATGGGCATCTATGTGTTCCGTACCGATTTTCTGATGGAAAAACTGCACGAGGACGCGGCACTGGGAGACGACAGCAGCCATGATTTCGGCAAGGACATCATTCCCTCGCTCATCGCCAGGCATCAGGTCCACGCCTATCCTTTCAGTAGCCAGGTGCCCGGCACCCAGGCCTACTGGCGCGACGTCGGCACCGTGGACAGTTACTGGCAGGCCAACATGGAGCTGATAGGCGTCAGCCCCGAGTTGAATCTCTATGACAAGGACTGGCCAATCTGGACCCACCAGGAGCAAGTACCCCCCAGCAAATTCGTCTTCGACGATGAGGGGCGCCG
Source organism: Gammaproteobacteria bacterium (assembly GCA_050485205.1). Classification (GTDB taxonomy): domain Bacteria; phylum Pseudomonadota; class Gammaproteobacteria; order Pseudomonadales; family Pseudohongiellaceae; genus JAVVEZ01. The sequence goes on along the minus strand of JBJHAY010000006.1, from coordinate 13,995 downwards.
GGGCATGGCGGTGGACTCCATGGTATCCGGCGGCTCCATCATCGCTGGCGCCACCATCCGCCACTCCCTGCTGTTCAACAACGTGATGGTGGATGATTTTTCCATGATCCAGGACTCCCTGGTACTGCCGGAGGTCACCATCGGCAAGAATTGCCACATCCGCAAGGCCATCATCGACAGAGGCGCCAGGATTCCGGACAATAGCTGTATTGGCCTCGATCCCATGGAGGACCAGCGGCGTTTCCACATCAGTCCCGGCGGCGTGGTATTGGTGACCCCGGAGATGCTGGGCCAACATATTCATGGTATGCCATGAACTGGATTTGGCACACCCCATGGGCTGGCATGCCATCGCCACGCCATGGATATTGGCTTTCAACAACCATCGCCCATTGGCGATAAAGCAGGAGTAGACAATACAATGCAAACACCACTGGAAATCAGCTGGCACCACGTCGAAAAATCCCCGGCGCTGGAAGAAGATATCCGCAAGCACTTTGCCAAGCTGGAACAGATATCCAATGAGATCATCAGTTGCCGGGTTACCATCGAACTACCCCATGGCCGCCACAACCAGGGCAACGTCTACAGTGTCCGCCTGCTGGTGAAAGTACCTGAAAAGGAAATCGTGGTGGACAAGCATGCCAGTGACAATCATGCCCACGAAGACCCCTATGTCTGCGTGCGTGACGCCTTTGATGCCGCCCGCAAGCAGTTGGGCTCCTACAGTGACAAGCGCCAGCCCTGAATCATCGGCAACTGCTCTGAGCCGGGAGTCATGCCCGGCTCGAATCAGGGCACCCTTCCACCCCCGTCCTCCCCATGAGACATGTTTTAGCGCGTCAATCCACAAGGCCTTCCCTCATCGCTTCAAGCCCTTGGCGGGAACGGCACTTGGTTCATGATCGCGCCAACGGTATCATGCGCGGATGCCAACGCCGCCCGACAAGCTTCCCCCCACCGATGATGGACCCAAGGCACTCAGCGTCAGCCAGCTGAATCGCGAGGCACGCTACCTGCTGGAGGGACATTTCACCTCGGTACTGGTGGAAGGGGAAATATCCAACCTCGCCACCCCCTCTTCCGGACACTGGTACTTCACTCTCAAGGATGACATGGCCCAGGTGCGCTGCGCCATGTTCCGCAACCGCAACCTGCTGGTACGTTTCCGACCCAAGGAAGGCAGTCAAGTGTTGGTCAAGGCACGGGTCAGCCTCTATGAAGGCCGTGGCGATTTCCAACTGCTGATCGAACAGATGGAAGAGATGGGGGATGGCATCCTGCGGCGCCGCTTCGAGCAACTCAAGCAAAAGCTGCTGAACGAAGGCTTGTTCGATGCCGCCCGCAAGCGGCCCTTGCCCGCCATGCCCAGGCACGTGGGTGTGATCACTTCCCCCACCGGCGCCGCGATTCGAGACATCCTCAGTGTGCTGCGGCGCCGCTTTCCTGCCATCACTGTCACCATCCTGCCAGTACCAGTGCAGGGACAGACCGCGGCGCGGGACATGATCCAGGCCCTGGCCCTGGCCAACCGCCGGCAAGGCTGTCTGCAGGATCTGGACTTATTGATCATTGGCCGGGGCGGGGGTTCCCTGGAGGACTTGTGGAGCTTCAATGACGAGGCATTGGCGCGCGCCATCCATGCCAGTGAACTGCCCGTGGTCAGCGCGGTAGGACACGAAGTGGACTTCACCATCGCCGACTTCTGCGCCGATGTGCGGGCTGCCACCCCGTCGGCGGCGGCGGAGTTGATCAGCCCGGACCAGGACAAAATCCGCCAGTACCTGGGGCAACAGAGCACCAAGCTGCTGAGCCTGCTGCAATCCCACTTGAGCCGTGAGCGGCGTCACCTGACACTGCTGACGCGGCAATTGAAACATCCTGGCCGGCGCTTGCAGGAACAGGCCCAACGCCTGGACGAACTGGAGTCGCGCCTGCTGCGAGGCATTCGCCATCGCCTCAGCGTTCAAGGTGGCGAGATCAGACATGTCCAGGCCGCACTGCGGCTTCACTCTCCCCTCTCGCGCCTGCAACTGCTGCGACAGCAGCAAGTGGACTTGAGCCGGCGTCTGCAACACGGGCTCAGGCAATCCCTGCATGACAAGCGCCAGGCGCTGGCAGCCCAGGGCATGGCTTTGCAAGCTGTGAGCCCACTGGCAACCCTGTCCAGAGGCTATTCCATTACCATGGACAAGCAAGGCACGGTCATCAGGCAAGCCGCCACGCTGAGTCCAGGCGACAGCCTGCGGACACAATTGGGCAAGGGACTGGTGAACAGCATCGTGGAATCCATTGACGAGGAAAACACTGCTTGAAAACTGACGCAGCAACGGCAATTTTTTGCAAATAACGGCCTTTTAAATAGATTGTCTGCATGCTGGCTGCCGTGTAGGCTGGAGCCGCCATTGGCCATTTATCCAATCTTTACAAAATACTGGTATTTTTTTGCGCTTGATCAAGGAAGCAACTGTGTCCCGGAAGAAAATTCACACGGTCAGGGGCTTGACCCTTTACCCGGATAACCACCCACTCATCACACAACTGCAGGAACAAGGATACCCCGAGATCCATGGTCATAAAGTCTGGAATTCCAGTTATTTCATTATGGATTATCTGTCCACCAATCCACTGCCGGACCGCGCCAGGGTCATGGACATCGGCTGTGGCTGGGGGCTGCTGGGTATCTACTGCGCGCGCATGTTCGCTGCCAAGGTAACCGCCGTGGATGCCGACAGTCATGTATTTCCCTACCTGCAACTGCATGCACGCGCCAACAAGGTCAAAATCAAATCCCACGTGGCCCGCTTCGAAGCCTTGCCGGGAAAAATGTTGCACGGCCTGGATCTGCTTGCCGGGGGCGATGTCTGTTTCTGGGATGAATTGGTGGACCCTCTGTTCGTGCTGATCGAAAAGGCCGTGCGCAACAAAGTGCCCTTGATCATCGTCGCCGACCCTGGCCGCTCACCCTTTTTGCGGTTGGCGCGACGTTGCCAGAAATACTTCAACACCACGCTTGAGCCAGTATCGACGGACTCCCCGGCATCCGAGGAAGGCTATCTGCTGATCATTCGTGGCCCCCTCACCTACGACCTGATGTGATACCCCATGACCAAGGTGCTGGATCTGAACAACCCGGAATATTACATCAATCGGGAACTCAGCCTGCTGGAGTTCAACCGCAGGGTGCTTACCCAGGCCATGAACCCGGATACTCCATTGCTGGAACGTTTGTTTTTTTTGTGCATATCCTGTTCCAACCTGGACGAATTTTTTGAGATCCGTGTCGCGGGCCTCAAGCAGCAAGTTGCCTATGGCGCACTGCAACGCGGCCCCGATCGGATGACTGCCTCGGAACAGCTGGCCAAAATCAGCGAAGTGGCCCATCATTTGGTGGACAAACAATACCAGGTACTCAATGAGGAAGTATTACCAGCTCTTGAGAAGAACAGCATTCGCCTGCTGCGTCGCGAAGAGTGGAACCAGAAGCAAACTGAATGGTTGAGAAGCTACTTCAATCGGGAACTGTTGCCAGTGCTGAGCCCAATCACCCTGGACCCAGCCCATCCCTTTCCCCAGGTGCTGAACAAGAGCCTCAACTTCATTATTTCGTTGGAAGGCAGGGATGCCTTTGGACGCAACTCCGGCATGGCGGTGGTACAGGCGCCGAGAACGTTGCCACGCTTGATTCAACTACCGGCATCCTGCTCCAGCAATGACTATGACTTCATCCTCTTGTCATCCATCATTCAAAATCTGGCGGGAGAGCTGTTCCCAGGCATGAAGGTGACCGGTTGCTTCCAGTTTCGCGTCACTCGCAACGCGGACCTGTTCGTGCAGGAGGAGGAAGTAGATGATCTGATGCGCGCCCTGGAAGGTGAACTGCCCTCGCGGCGCTTCGCGGAAGCGGTGCGGCTCGAAGTTTCCCACAACACACCCCAGGAAATGATTGATTACCTGATGCACAAGTTCAAGTTGCAGCAAACTGATGTCTACCAGGTGCATGGTCCCGTCAACCTGAACCGCCTCATCAACCTGCCGAATCTGGTGAGTCGTCCCGACCTGAAATTCCCACCCTTCACACCCAGCATGCCTGGCCGGCTCACTAAGTCCGCTGACATTTTCGAGACCATCCGCAAGGGAGATATTCTTTTGCATCATCCCTACCACTCCTTCGCGCCAGTGGTTGACTTCCTGCGCCAGGCGGCGGCAGATCCCGATGTGCTGGTGATCAAGCAGACTCTGTACCGTACTGGAGATGATTCCAGCATCGTCGATGCCCTCATCGCCGCGGCTCAGGCCGGCAAGGAAGTCACCGTGGTGATCGAACTGCGGGCACGCTTCGATGAGCAGGAAAATATTGAATTGGCAACGGAACTGCAGGCGGCCGGCGCTCACGTTTCCTATGGCGTGGTCGGCCACAAGACCCATGCCAAGATGATTCTGGTGGTGCGCCGTGAAGGGCGCCAGTTGAAACGTTATGTACATCTTGGTACCGGCAACTACCATGCCCGCACCAGTCGTCTCTATACCGACTACGGTATGCTCACCAGTGACATGGCACTGACGGATGACGTGCAGAAAGTGTTTCAACAGCTCACCGCCATGGGCAAGGCGGGCAAGCTCAAGAAGATTCTGCAGGCACCTTTCACCCTGCACAAGAGCATCCTCGACATGATTGGCCGCGAAGCCGCCAATGCCAGAAGCGGCAAGCAGGCACGTATCATTGCCAAAATGAATTCGCTGGTGGAACCCTCGGTAATCCAGGCCCTGTATCAGGCCTCCCAGGCAGGTGTGCGCGTTGACCTGATTGTGCGTGGCATGTGTTCGTTGCGCCCAGGCATCAAGGGAGTGTCGGAAAACATCCATGTTCGCTCCATCATCGGCCGCTTCCTGGAACATGAACGTATTTATTATTTCCACAACGAAGGCGATTATTTGATTTACTGTTCGAGTGCAGACTGGATGGACCGGAATTTTTTCCGACGTATCGAAACCTGCTTCCCAGTGGAAGAAAAGCGCCTGAAAAAGAAAATACTCAAGGACGGCCTGCAGATCTACCTGGCAGACAATACCCAGTCATGGATATTGCTTAATGATGGCACTTACAAACAAAGCACGCCGGGCAGTGCCAAAGCACGCTGCGCACAGACACAACTGTTGGAGGAAATGACGGATTGAAAAAGTCCAGAATGGACTTTTTCAACAAGCTGTCAAGGATGCAAAGTTACGCAATACACTGCTGGCCACCGGCGTTTCCCTGACGGTGTTGGTCAATCTGTCAATATCATAGCCCTCGGCAATCAAGGCTTCGATCCGATCCTGAATATAAGCCTTCATGATGCGGGCATTGAATTCGGGATGAAATTGCAGACCCCATACTTTTTCCGCGTAACGCACCGCCTGGTGAGGTTCGAAATCATTGCGCGCCAGGATCACGCTGTCATTGGGCAGTTCCAGCACGGTCTGGGAATGACTCACATGAATCGGCACTTCCCCTTGGATATTGGCCATCACCGGATCTCCTTCAGCCGCGTCCAATACTGTCAGGGTGGTGGTGCCAATTTCGCGCCCACCAGGATGGTAGCCGACACATCCACCCAAGGCATGAGCAAGCAACTGGTGTCCGTAACAAATACCAAGCATGGGCAACTCAATATCCATGGCATCACGCAGCCATCCTGCCGTGGCCTCGCTCCAGGGGTGGCGGTCCGTGACCATGGCTGGAGAGCCCGTAATGATCACCGCGTCACATTGCCGGGCCGCGGGCAGATCGGCCCCATTGAATACATCCACCACCTGAAATCGTGATGACGGCAAGCCCATGCCCGCCATGATCCAATCCTCGAAATCACCCCAATCGGGTGGCACGGCATTGACCCGGACTCCAGTCTTGATGATCAACAAAGGCTTCACTTCTGCTCCTTCTGCAACAGTCGATTTTTCTGCAGACGCCGCTTGCGTGCCACCTGACGTGGATTCAACTCTTCCTCATCCTTGGTAAAGGGGTTTTCATCACTGCGCAATTCTATTCGGATGGGAGTGCCTTCCAGTCGCAGATGACGGCGGAAGGTTTTTTCCAGAAAGCGGATGTAGTGATCCGGTAATTTCTCTGTCTGCTTGCCATGAATGACAATCAAGGGTGGATTCTGACCACCTGGGTGGGCATAGCGTAATTTGATCCTGCGCCCGTTAACCGAGGGTGGCTGGTGCTCGGTGGTCGCCCGTTCCAGAATGCGAGTCAAGGTATTGGTGGCCAATTTGCGGTTGGCGGACTCATAAGCTTTTTCCACGGAACTGTAGAGGTCGCCTACAGCGGTACCGTGAAGCGCAGAAATAAAATGAATTTTCGCAAAATCCACAAACACGAAGCGCCGCCTTATATCCTGGCGCACCTGTTCCCGCGCATAGTCATCCATGCCATCCCACTTATTGAGAGCTATCACCAGGGCCCTGCCTGTCTCCAAGACATAACCCAGCAAATGTAAATCCTGCTCCACGATACTCTCACGGGCATCCAGCAACAGAATCACCACATGGGCATCCTGAATGGCCTGCAAGGATTTGACCACGGAAAATTTTTCCACCGTCTCCCTGGTCTTGCCACGCTTGCGAATGCCCGCGGTATCGATCAGGGTATATTTGCGACCCCGGCGTTCGAAGGGAATGTAGACGCTGTCGCGAGTGGTGCCAGGCATGTCGTAGACCACTACTCTTTCTTCCCCCAACATGCGGTTCACCAGGGTGGACTTGCCCACGTTGGGCCGACCTGCAACGGCGATCTTGATGCCCTGTTCCTGCTTTGCCGCATCCTCTTCAGTGGGTTCTGAAAATCCAGCAAGCGCTGCATCAAGCAGTTGATTGACTCCCCGTCCCTGGGTGGCGGCTATACCAAATACCTCCGACAGCCCCAGGGCAAAGAAATCCGAACGCGCCACATCGGGGTCAAGTCCATCGATCTTGTTGACCACCAACAGGCAAGGCTTGTGATTCTTGCGCAGGTGGTCCGCGATCATCTGATCACCCGGCGTCAACCCATCCCGGGCATCCACCAGCAGCAATACAATGTCGGCTTCTTCGATAGCCAACAGGGATTGCGCCGCCATCCGGGCATCGATACCCTCTTCATCCCCCGTGATACCACCGGTATCAATGACGATGAAGCGGTGTGCTCCATGGTGTCCCTCGCCATATTGACGGTCACGGGTGAGACCGGCATGGTTGGCAACGATGGCGTCACGACTGTGTGTAAGACGGTTGAAAAGCGTGGACTTGCCGACATTGGGTCTGCCGACCAGGGCAATCACTGGGATCATGTTGCTCGACCTTTAGCGGCGCTTGATGGGCGCCGTGAGTAACTCAGCGGATTTCAAGCGCGGCAAGGGTGCCGCCATTACCGTAGACATAGAGTATATTGCCACGTGCCTGCATATTGGCGCGGATGCCGTCCTTGTCGACGCGGGTGCGACCGACGAAACGACCATCCACCTGTGACAGCAGGTGCACATAACCCTCGAAGTCGCCAACCGCCACATAGTTGCTGAATCCCAGAGGCGCGGTCAATTTACGCAGGTCGAGCCGATCATTGCGCCAAATTGGCTGTTCTTCGTTGGTCCGGTACGCCTTGACATGCCCCTTGTCATCGCTGATGTAGTAATTACCGAAGCCGGCACTTGCTCCAGCATAGCTGGACTCCTGTATCTGCCAGCGCTTTTGGCCTGTCACTACGTCCAACACTGCGAGATAACCCTGGAAGCTGGGCACCAGCAGAAGCCCATTGTCAGTCATGAACAACTCACCATCGATATCAATGATACGGTCAATTTCGGAACGGCCGGTAGGAATGGAAATGCGCTGATCCCAACGCAAGGTGCCATTGTCGATGGCAACCGACACTACGGTGCCGTTGGCCTGGGCGGCAATCACGAAATTATCCACGATCAGAGGAGAGCTTGTACCACGCAATGTCAGGGTGGGCACCGTGCTTTCATAGATCCAGCGCTGATCTCCATCACGGGCATTGAGACCGATCAACTTGCCATCGATGGTTTGTACCACCACCATCCGGCCATTGGTCTGGGGTATGGACAGTACTTCGCTGGAAACCCGGGTACGCCAGAGTTCCTCCCCATTGTCCTGGTCCAGGGCCACCACCCAGGAGCTTTCCGAACCCAGCAGCACCATGCCAGAACCCGCGCCAACGCCGCCGTTGAGCCCCAGGTTCAAGCGCTTGCGCCACAGGGTTCGTCCATTCTGGCGGCTGATGGCCATGACGTTGCCATTGGCGGAAGCAGCGTAGATGACATCCCCGTCAATGGCCGGTGTCAGACGGTTGTACTTCTTGCCCTGGCCATCCCCTACCTTCACCGACCAAAGTCTGCGGACATTCACTTCCTGATCAAAGTCCACCAGCTTGGCGGGCTCGACATTTTTCTTGTCGGCAAACCAGCTGCAGCCTGAAAGCAGAGTCAGCGCCAGCATCAGACAACATAGTCCAAGCCCCTGGCTCATTGGCATCGATCGATTGTCGGCTTGTCTCATGGTAGTCATCATAGTCATGGATGGACGGTTGGTGGTGATCACTGGCTAGACTTCAGCCTGGTCACCCTCCAGGTCACGCAGTTTCAATTCCAGCAATGGCGCATTGGCGGCGCCGGCAAGCGCGCGCCTGTAGGCCTCGCGGGCATTGCTGGTCTGTCCCAGGGCCAAGTAGGCATCCCCCTCCGCCTCGGCGTAGCTGCTGGCAAAGAAGCCTGGATCCACAGCGGTCAGCAAACTCACCGCGCGCTGGGCATCACCCTGGGCCATCACCACGCGGGCCAGTCTCAGTCTTGCCGTCAACATCAGCTCATCACCGGTTTTCTTCAAAAATCCGAGGCTGGGATTGTCCAGAATCCAGCTCAGCGCTGCTGCGGCCTGGTCAAGCTCTCCCCGCTCCACATGCAGGCGCGCCATGAACAAGGCCGCGTAACGGGCATAGATACTGTTGCCATGTTCAGACTTGAGCTGATCACTCATGAACAGCACGGTGGCGTAATCTTCCTCACTCAAGTCATCGTCAAACTCAGAATCAAGCATTTCCACGATTTCCTGATACAGTTGTGAGGCTGCCGCGGCAGTGGCTTGCTGACTCGATTCCCACTGCCGGAAGGAAAACACCCCCGCCACCACCAGGGCTATCCCGATCAGCAGTGAGTTACCGTTTTCCTGCCACCATCTTTTGATGGCTTCCAATTGTTCGTCGTCACTGTACGCGCTCAAAATCGAGTTCTCCCGCTATCATTCATTTGTAAGTGCTGCTTGGCCACTGTATTGTTCCCGCGATGCCAATATAGATCGGAGTGCATCCGCAACCTGCTCCACGGCAAGGGTCTGGGTGGCGGCCTCATCATCCAGGCAGCGAATCCTGATCTCGGCAAGTTCGCTGTCCCCTTCCAAGATCACTGCTGCCCTGGCGCCGCTTCTAAAGGCTTTTTTCAGCTGGGCATTATATTTACCTCCACCGCAGTGGGTCAAAACCCTTGCACCGGGAAGCGCCTTGCGCCACTGTCTGGCCAGCAACAGGGCCTGTTCACGAGCACGACTGCCCGTGGCAACTATGTAGACATCCGCGCTACGCTCAATATCCGCAGGGACATTGGCGCTGGCTTGCAGCAGCAGAATCAAGCGCTCCAGCCCCATGGCAAAGCCCGCGGCTGGTGTATCAGTGCCTCCCAATTGCCGCGACAGGCCATCGAACCTGCCGCCGGCGCACAGGGTGCCCTGGGCTCCCAGGCTGTCGGTAGTCCACTCGAACACCGTGCCGTTGTAATAATCAAGACCGCGCACCAGGCCGACATTGATCTTCGCTTCGATACCGGCAGCGGACAAGAGCCCCAACAGGCGCTCGAAATCAGCGCGTGCCGAGGCATCCACGTAGTCAGCCAACGCCGGGGCGTCTGCCAGCAGCTCCCGGGTACGCGGATGCTTGCTGTCCAAAATCCGCAGTACATTGCTGCCCAGCCGGCGCTGACTGTCTTCATCCAGTTCCGCCGCCAGGGGTTGTAGATAGGATTTGAGCGCGGCCCCATATCTGGCGCGGTCGGCCGAGGTGCCAAGGTTGTTGATTTCCAGAGTGACCTGATCGGCAATCCCAAGTTTTTCCCACAAATCCATGCTCATCATGATCAGTTCGGCCTCGATCTCCACCCCGGCCATGCCAAAGGTTTCCACGCCCAACTGGTAAAACTGCCGGTAGCGCCCTTTCTGGGGCCGCTCATGACGAAACATGGGCCCCATGTACCAGAGCTTCTGGGTCTGGTTGTAGAGCAAGCCGTGTTGCTCCGCCGCTCGCACACAGCAGGCGGTACCCTCGGGCCGCAGGCTCAGACTGTCACCGTTACGGTCTTCGAAGGTATACATTTCCTTTTCCACGATGTCGGTGACTTCACCGATGGAGCGCTTGAACAGCTGTGTCTGCTCCAGCACGGGAAAACGAATTTCCTGATAGGCATGGGCCGCCAGTACGCCACGGGCGGTATCTTCCAGATACTGCCAAAGCGGAGTCTGATCGGGCAGCACGTCATTCATGCCACGTATAGCTTGGATTTTTGCCAAGGGTCTATCCTGTCTGTTTGTTTCCAGAGAGTCCGGGGGTTCAGGCATCTCAGCCCGAGGAGGCCTGATGCTTGTTGGCGGCCTCTTTCTCGGCCACCTTGCGCCGCACCATGGCTTCCAACTCATCCACCAGGTTGTCATTGCGCACCTTGTGGCTGGTGTGGCCGTCGATATAGGCCATGTTGACCGGAGTGGCCCCAGTGAGACCGATGTCGGCCACCTTGGCCTCGCCAGGACCGTTGACGATGCAGCCAATGACAGCCACGTCGATGGGGGTGGTGATGTCCTCCAGGCGCGCCTCCAGGGCATTGACGGTGGCGATCACATCAAAGTTCTGGCGCGAACAGCTGGGGCACGCAATCAGATTGACTCCCTTGCTGCGCAAGCCCAGGCTCTTGAGAATATCAAAACCAACCTTGACCTCTTCCACCGGATCGGCCGCCAGGGAGATTCTGATGGTGTCTCCGATGCCGTCCATCAACAGTAAACCCAGGCCGATGGAAGATTTGACCGTGCCGGAGCGCAAACCGCCCGCCTCGGTGATACCCAGATGCAAGGGCTGCTGGATTTGACCGGCGATCTTGCGGTAGGCCTCCACCGTCATGAACACTTCAGAAGCCTTGAGGCTTACCTTGAAGTCCTGGAAATCCAGTTTGTCGAGAATGTCGATGTGGCGCATTGCCGACTCCACCATGGCATCGGCATTGGGCTCGGGATACTTGCGCAACAGCTCCTTGCCCAGTGAGCCGGCATTGACCCCAATGCGCAGGGGCACGCCACGGTCACGGGCCGCGTTGATGACACTGCGCACGCGGTCCTCGCGGCCAATATTGCCTGGATTGATGCGCAGGCAGTCAACACCATATTCCAGGACTTTCAGGGCGATGCGGTAATCGAAATGGATGTCCGCAACCAGGGGCGTCGAGGTTTGGCCGCGGATCTGCTTGAAGGCCTCGGCGGCATCCATGGTGGGCACGGAAACCCTGACGATGTCCACCCCCACCTTCTCCAGCGCGCGGATCTGATCCATGGTGGCGGCCACATCAGTGGTCTCGGTGTTGGTCATGCTCTGGACCGCTATGGGAGCATCGCCGCCGACAGGGACCTTGCCCACCATGATTTGGCGGGATACGCGGCGTTTGATGGGAGACTGCATTCTCATATGGGGTATCAGGGCTCCAGGGAGAGTCTGGCGGTATTGTCAGGGCGGATGAACTCACTGATGTCCACCGTCCTTGCATTGATGATCACTTCGCGCACCACTCTGGCATTACCCAGCAAAACACTGAATGGTGCCTCCCCTCTGATGGAAAGTTCATCCCCGCCATTAAGGATGTCGTTATAGAGCCGCATGTTTTCGGCATTATCCACTTCGACCCAACTGGCGCCATTGAAGCGTAAACGCAATTGGTCTTGCCCGTGACTCCTCAGCTCAATCAGGCGGGCGTTGAGACCAGTGGCCTCGTCCTGCCTCTGACTTACGTTTACCGCGGGAGCGGTGCCGGGAGATTGATCCAGATCGGCTGACGGCAGGGCGACTTCTTCCGCCTCAAGCCCTTGACTTGTAATCTCGGCATCCTGCCCTTCCCTTTCGTCCTCCGAGTCCAGACTTGTGCCAAAAGCCTGTCCAGCATCCAGGAGAGCCACCGGGCCGCCGACCCCGTCGGCGGATTCAGCTAATGGACTGCCAACCGATTCCGCCCCGGCCTGAGACAGGGGGCTAACGCCCTCCAAGGTTTCTGTCTCTCCCTGGAAGCGACTTACCAACACCGGCGTACCGAAACCACCTGTAATGGAATTATCCACTGCCAGTGGCTGACCTGCCCCCTGTATATTGTTGTTCTGCACGGCCTGAGGGGGCGGCGCGGGTGTCGGCGTATTATTCTGTTGGACCGTGTCGATACTGGCGGGCGGGCGACCAAGCACGGCGCTGAATTCCTGTCCCCTGAACCACCAGGCGGTCCCCAGCACCACCATGATCAAAACGGCGGCACACAGCAGCCAGCCCAGGTTTTGATCTTGCCTTGCGCGCACCTTGTGCATCCGGACTGCAAAGCCATCGGTGTCCGCCTCGCTATCGGCAATTTGCCGATAACAAGCCAGCAAATCCTCAACGTCCAGTTTCACCAGGCGGGCATAGGAGCGTATATAGCCTTTGACAAAGGTCTTGCCTGGAAGCTTTTCGTACTGGTCATTTTCCAGCGATTTGACGTAATGCAGCGTCATGTGGAGAGCTTCCGCCACATCAGACTGAGTCAGCCCGCAGCTTTCTCGCGCTGCACGCAAGCGGCTGCCGGGGCTTGGCTCCGGCTGCTGGCCTAGAGGTTGACCATCCTGGGTATGTTCCGTCATCTCATTCATCTTCGAGTATCTGCAAATAACGTTCATGTTCGGCGCTGCCGGAGAACTGGGACTCCAGCATGCTGCCGTATTGGGTCAGCCCTTCCCTGTTTCCCAGGGCTTTGAACAGTCGCACACCCAGGAACAAACTGCGGGGAGTGTGGGCAGCATTCGTATACTGGCTGACCGTCAGGTAGTTTTGATAGTAAGCCCTGGCCTGGAGCACATCCGCGCGATCCAGATTGATTTCGGCCAGTTCCAGACTGGAGCGCAGGTGATTGCCGTTGAGCTGCAGGGCGCGGGAAAAGGCAGTCTCCGCCTCGACTGACAGGCCCAGCTGCAAAGCCGCCAGGCCCAAATTCTCGAATGCCTGGGAACGCGCCGGATAATTGGTATCCTGCACTACTATCTGCAATTGGCTGTAGGCATCACGATAGCGGCCATTGGCATAGAGGAAGGCCGCGTAATTGTTGCGGGCCTGGGAATTTCTGCTGTTGGCGCGTATCGAGCGTCTGAAGCTCTGATCCGCCAGATCCAAATCCCCTTCCCTGGCATAGACCAGACCCCACAGGCCATGAGCCTCGCTGTTGTTGGCATCGATCCCGGTGGCATTGTTGAGACTGCGCTTGGCACTGGCCATGTCCCCCTGCTCGTAATAACCCCTGGCAAGACGCAAGTAGTCCTGCAGAGCCCGCTCTGGCGATGACTCCACATTGAAGCCACCAGTGGACTCAGTGACACAGCCGGTCACCAGGGCCAGGCACGTCAACAACCCAAGCCAGGCAAGCCGCAGCTGTCGCCAATCACGCATGTTTGTCTGCATTATCCCCTGGTTCATCATTCAATCTGCCGTTAGAGAGTGCAAAGGGATGGTTTGTTCCCGACGTGCCAGATATCGCGCACTGCGGCGTGTCATATCATCCACCTGTCCCACCAGTTGACCGCAGGCGGCGCCAATCTCGTCCCCCCGGGTGGTTCTGATGGTCACCACGTAGCCAGCATCCTGCAGGATGGACTTGAAATTACTGATGGCGGCATTGCTGGAACGGCGGTAGTCCGAAC
>JBJHAY010000005.1:0-23816 GCA_050485205.1 Gammaproteobacteria bacterium | reverse complement strand
CCATCAAGGTCTGCATCAGATGATGGCCGACCATACCGTTGCCGATCACCAGCAGTCGCATCTTGTTGCTCATGGTTTCAAGTCTCCTCGCCGTGACCTCAGGCCGCTCGCGATACCGTGGTCCGTGGCTGTGTCGGATTTGCCGCCGCGGAGAGCGGCTGCGCGCCGGCGTGCGGGCTGGACAGTGAGTGGGAATGCGGGTCCGGCTGAAACAGCAGCTGAATCCGCAGGTCGGACAGGTCGGTGTTTGCACGGAGCAGCTGCAGGTAATGGCTGCTGTCGCCAACACTGCCCACCAGCAGTGCTCCGATCAGCCGGTTGTCGCGTATCCAGAGGCGCCGGTAGTGGCGCAAGTGGCGGTCGAGCAGGGTCAGGCTCTCCGCGTCCTCCGGTTGTTCGCCGAGGCTGTGCACGGCCAGGCCGCTGACCTTGAGACGCGTGATGAAGGGCGTCTCCTCGCAGCGATCCGGCTCGTCACACAGCCTTGCCGCGAGAACCCTGGCGTGTTCGCGAATGGGTTCCAGCAGGCCGACGGTGCGACCGTTGCGCTCGCAGCACTCCCCCAGGGCAAAGATGTCGGGCACGGAGGTGGCCAGCCCCTCGTCGACCTGTATACCGCGGCCGACCGCGAGGCCGGCCCTGTGGGCCAGCGTGATTTCCGGTTCGATGCCGGTGGCGAAGACGACCCCGTCGGCAGGCAGATAGTGCCCGTCCTCCAGCACCACACCGGAAACCTGCCCCCTACGTGTGGCGAGTACCGCAGGCGCGACGCCGGTGCGGACTTCGATGCCGCGCTCGCACAGGCTGCTGTCGAGAAGCTCCGCCGCGGTGGTATCGAGCTGCCGGTTCATCAGGGTGGCGTGGCGGTGCAACAGGGTGACGTGGACGCCGCGTGCAGCAAGGCCGGTGGCCGCCTCGATGCCCAGAAGGCCGGCGCCAACCACCACGATGCGCGAGCCGGCGGGCAGGTTACTCAGGCGCTGCAGATCCGCCAGGTCGCGGAAATTGTGTACGCCGCTGGCCTGTGAACCGGGGAGGCGTGGGCGGCTGGCCCGGGCGCCGGTGGCGATGACCAACTGTCGGTAGGTCAGCAGCTCGCCGGAATCGCAGTGCAGGCGATGGTGTTGATGATCGATGCTTTCGACGCGCCGACCGAGGTAGAGATGCACTTGATGGTCGGTGTACCAGTCCTCGTCGTGACTGACCACATCGGCCCAGTCACACTCGCCGGCCAGCATGGGTGACAGCAGTACACGGTTGTAGGGCAGTGGGTCCTCCGCGCCGACGAGGCCGATGCTGCGACGGTCGCCGCGACCGCGCAGCGCCTCGATCAGCATCAGCCCCGCCATGCCGCCGCCGATGATCAACAGGTCGTGCTGGTTCATGGTCTTGTCCTCCCCGGACCTTGCCTCAGAAGCGCAGTTCGCCCCAGAGCCAGAACTTGTCGGTGTCGTTGCCCAGGTCGTCGGCCCGGTAGCGTGCGAACTTCGCCCCCAGGCTGTAGTGCTTGCCAAAATGGCGCACAGCCTGCAGGTTGAGTTCGGTGCCGTAGTCCGCCGAACCTTTGTCGGCGTCATACCAGTGATACACGGCCAGCAGGTTGATACCCGCCACGTCACCACCAATACTGATGTAACGGTCGCGCAAACCCGTCGCCGGCGTGGCGAGGAACTGATCGGCCCAGCCGTTGAAGGCGTGCTTGGTGGCCAGGGGCGTATCGAAACCATAATCGCCACCGTCCGAGCCCAGCACTTCCCAGCCCAGCCTGGCGGTGACGCCACGGCTGCGCAGACCCAGCTCGGCGGCCCAGTAGCGGGCATCGAAGTCAGCGCCCGCGGTCGTGGTGGCGTCCTGCCAGGCGTACTCCAGGCTGTACAACCAGGTGACGGCATCGGTGGTGTGATCACCACTCAAGCGGAGACCCCAGATATCGACCTCGGCGCCGCTGTCCTTGTTTTCCAGCAGGTAGCCATAGCCGGAGACGACGCCAATCGGCAGCGCCCCGTAGCGCACGTTGAGCAGGTGACTGTTGGTGTCATAGGTGAGGTTTGGTGCGCTGGTCACACCGCGGACCCGGTCGATCCAGGCATAGGAGATCACCCAGCCCGCGGCGGGTTGATAGACTGCACTGAAGCTGTCGAAGGTTTGCTCGTTCTGGCGCCAGCCGACATTGCCGACGAAACGCGCATTGTCGTAGATGATGCGCTGCCGTCCCGCGGCGAGATCCAGTCCCTCGATGCCCTGGTAACGCAACACGGCCCGGTTGACCTCGGTCGTTTCCGGGTCGGCAACCACGGCATAGCCCGCGCGCTCCGGCGCGTAGTCATCGAACCCGGCGACCACGCGCACGTCGACGAATTCGGCGAGAATCGAAAACCCTGACAACTGTCCGCTGGTGAAGCCGATCCGGCTGCGCAGGGTCAGGGCATCAGCATCACGGTTGATGGAGTCGTCCGCGGTCTCGTAGCGCAGGCGGAAATCCGCATGCAGCTTGCTGGCTTGCAGTGCTTCGATTAGTGCATCCGCATGCAGCGCATCCCCATGACCCACTGCGGGTAGCGTCACGGCTGCCGCGGCAGCGATGACGGCGGCGTGCTTCACGGTGGTTGCGCTGATCCGGGTGTCTACCCGGGGGCTGGCTGTTTTCCTGGTCATGGCGGTGATTCCCTTACGCGACTTTTTCATGTTTTTTCAGTTCGTATTTCTCCGGGGCCCCAGAGGGGGATGTCTCCGCGGCCTGGGGTGTCTCAGGCTTGCGCCTTCCGGTGCCGGAGGCGTGTCGACGGAAATCCTCTACCTTGCGCTGCTTTTCGTAGAGAAAGCGCAGTACTTCGTGGCGGTAGTGGTTGTAGCGGGGATTATCGGCCAGGGTCAGGCGGTCTCGCGGGCGCTCCAGATCGATGCTGAGCACCTCGCCGATGGTGGCGGCGGGGCCGTTGGTCATCATTACGATGCGGTCGGAAAGCAGTACGGCTTCATCGACATCGTGGGTAATCATGATCACGGTGTTGTTGAGGTCGCGCTGGATCTCCATCAGTGAATCCTGAAGGTGGGCTCGGGTCAGCGCATCAAGAGCGCCGAATGGTTCGTCCATCAGCAGTACACGGGGCTTCATGGCCAGGGCGCGGGCGATGCCCACGCGCTGCTTCATACCGCCGGAGAGTTCATCGGGACGTTTGTGCAGTGCGTGCTCCATATGCACCAGGCGCAGGTTGTGTTCGATCCAGGCGCGCATCTCGGCGCGGGTCATGTTGCCGCGGAAGACCTGCTTCACTGCCAGCTCCACATTCTGGTAGGCGGTCAGCCAGGGCAGAAGGGAGTGGTTCTGGAACACGACGGCGCGCTCGGGGCCGGGCTGATCCACTTCATGTCCGTCCAGGGCAACGCCGCCAGTGGTTGCCTGCAGCAGGCCGGCAACGATATTGAGAACCGTGGACTTGCCGCATCCGGAATGGCCGATGAGGGATACGAACTCGCCCTGCTGAATCTTCAGGTCAACCTTGTCCAGGGCCTTGAAGCTGCCTTCCGGGGTGTTGAATTCCATGCTGACCTGGCTGATGTCCAGTAATACCTTCATGGTGGATGGCTCCTTTGGTTGAGCGATTCCCTTGATGGATTGGTTCGTCCGGGGTTCCTGATCGCGCTATCGCGTGATCGCCTGCTTGTCCCAGGAGGCCGTGCGTTGCAGCAACACCATGCCGCGGTCGAGCAGATAGCCGATGATGCCGATCGTGATCACCGCCACCATGATGCGCGACAGGGATTGCGAGCTGCCGTTCTGGAATTCGTCCCAGACGAACTTGCCCAGGCCCGGGTTCTGCGCCAGCATCTCGGCGGCGATGAGCACCATCCAGGCAATGCTCAGTGACAGGCGCAGGCCGGTGAAAATCATGGGTATTGCTGCCGGCAGAACGATGCGCCGGATGTGTGCATGCCAGCTCAGGCGCAACACACGGCTGACGTTGACCAGATCACTGCTGACCGAGGTGACGCCGACCGCCGTGTTGATCACCGTTGGCCACAGGCAACACAGGGTCACGGTGATCATGGAGATGATGAACGAGCGCGCGAACATGGGGTCGGCTGATACATACACGGCGCTGACAACAATGGTGACCAGGGGCAACCAGGCCAGGGGTGAAATGGGCTTGAGCAGCTGGATCAGCGGGTTGACCGCTGCAAACAGGTTGCTGCTCAGGCCGATAGCAATGCCCAGGGGTATCGCGATCAGTGAGGCCAGGAAAAAGCCGCTCATCACCGTGACCAGGCTGGTGCGGATCTGGTCCGGGAACGTGGGGTTGCCGGTGTACGGGCGAATCTGGCCTACGAAGTCCGGGTCGGCGGCCTGGCGCTGGGCGATGCGCTCGTGCTGGCGCTCGTAGAAGGCCTGCTCACGTTCGCGTTCGCGCTGATAGTCCTGGTACAGGTTGCCCGCCTGCTCCCACACCTGCGCCGGCCCGGGAAACTGCCCCAGGGAGGTATCGATGCGGCTGGCGGCGAACTGCCACAGCATCAGGAAGACGAGGATGCCGAGCAGTGGCAGGCCGACCTGCCGCAGGATGGTCATCAGTTGTTCGCCGGGTTGCTGGCCGCGAGCCAGGCGAATCCAGGGAGTCAGCCAGAGTGGCATGTGCATGCTGCTTGCCATGATGTCGTGTCTCCGCTTACGGCTGTTCGTCGCCTTTGAGGCCGATATCGAACTGTTCCAGGTAGGCATTGGGTTGTCGGGCATCGAAGACGCTGCCGTCGATGAAGGTGGTGTGCCCGGGATCGCGCAGGCCATCCTCGGTGTCGAAATCCGGGAAGTCGTCGGCCGACATGTGGCCTTCGGCAATCAGGGCCTGCGCCGCGCGCTGATAGACCTCGGGACGGAATACCTTGCGTGCGATTTCCATGTACCAGCCATCGGGCTTTTGTTCGGCAATCTGGCCCCAGCGCCGCATCTGGGTGAGGTACCAGATGGCATCCGAGTAGTAGGGGTAGGCGGCGTTGTAGCGAAAGAAGACGTTGAAGTCCGGTGCCTCTCGCACGTCACCCTTTTCGTACTCGAAGATGCCGGTCATGCTGTTGGCGATGACTTCATAATCCGCGCCAACATAGTGGGGCTGCGAGATGATGCGCGCGGCCTCGCGTCGATTGGCATTGTTGTTTTCGTCGAGCCATTTGCCGGCGCGAATCAGCGCCTTGACCACGCGCATGTGGGTGTTCGGATACTGGTCGGCCCATTCGGCGGTGACGCCAAAGACTTTTTCCGCGATGTTGTTGCGGATGTCGTAATCGGTGATGACGGGCACGCCGATGCCGCGAAATACAGCCTGCTGGTTCCAGGGCTCGCCGACGCAGTAACCATGGATGGTGCCGGCGGCCAGGGTTGCCGGCATTTGCGGCGGTGGTGTCACGGAGATCTGCACCTCGGCATTGAGGGTGCCGGCGCTGTCACCCCGTTTTGGCGCGTAGTAGCCCGGGTGAATGCCGGCGGCCGCCAGCCAATAGCGCAATTCGTAGTTGTGGGTCGAGACAGGGAAGACCATGCCCATGCGGAAGGCCTGGCCGCGGTCGCGGAAATGTTCGATTGCGGGGCGCAATGCGGCCGCGCTGTTGGGATGAACCGGCCGTTCCCCGTCGAGCTCCAGATGCGGTTTCATCATCGACCAGACCTCGTTGGACACGGTGCAGGCGTTGCCATTGAGGTCGAGGGTGTAGGCGGTGACGATGTGCGCTTCCGTGCCGTAGCCGATGGTGGCTGCCAGCGGCTGCCCGGCGAGCATGTGGGCACCGTCGAGTTCGCCATCAATGACGCGGTCGATCAGGACCTTCCAGTTGGCCTGGGCCTCGAGGTTGACGTACAGGCCCTCATCCTCGAAGTAGCCGCGCTCCAGGGCAATGGCCAGGGGCACCATGTCGGTGAGTTTGATGAAGCCGAAACGCAGCTCCTCCTTCTCCGGCCAGTCACCGGCGCTTGCCGGCAGCGTGAGTGCGGATAACAGGAGTGCGATCAGAACGGATGTGCGAGCCGCTCCGGGTCGCGTTCGCGTATTCGATGTCGGGGTCATGCTGTTGCTCCTGTCATTCATTGCCGGCTGCCATTGCCGGCATCCGGGCAAACGCCAAATTCCGGGCAAAAAAAAGGTGCTCGACTTCCCTGGGGAAGTGCGAGCACCTTTGCTCTGTCCTGGGGCCAGGCCCCGGGACGCTGTCTGTCTGGTCACCGGCCGCCATTGGTCGGTTCGACAAATGCTTTACAAGAACAATGCCAGAATTTGAAAAGGCTGCTTTGTCAGGGGGTTGGCCGTGTTGAGGAAAACGGGGACAGGCTCATGTTGCACCGTGACGTGACACGGGCGTCACCCTGTCGCACAGCGGTGGTGCAGCGGATGACACTCACTCGGACGTCACGATGCCGTCGATCAGCGCATCGGGGCCCATGGTGAGAGGGCCTGCCCGGGTGTCGAGGATCCAGTGTTCCGTGTGGCTGCCCTCGCACTTCTCGTCGATTTCGGGCAGTGCGCCGGAGCCGACGGCGGCACGCAGGATGTCAGGGCGATAACAGGCCAGAGCAATCGCATCGGCGTCGCTGACCGTCACACCCTGCAGCTGGTTCCAGCGCCGCATCTGCGCCAGCAACCAGCGGGCATGGGAGCGCCAGGGCAGGTTGGCGGCATAGCGGTGGAACACCAGACAGTCGTCCAGAGTGCGTGCCGGTCCTTCCGGGCCGAGCGGCAGTTCTCCCAGCAGGGCACGTTCCAGCACCCTCGGCGGTACGGGGATCACATCCTGCAGCAGGGCAGTGGCCTGGCGCCGGTTCTCATCCAGCCAGCGCCCGGCGCGGTGGATGGCGCGCAACAGTGCCGCGTGACTGCCGGGGTGGCGGGCCGCCCAGTCCGCGGTCACGGCGAGAACCTTCTCCGGGCTGTTTTGCCAGATATCATGGCCGGTGGCGACGATGTGACCGAAGCCCCCTGCGACCGCCAGGCTGTTCCATGGCTCCCCGACGCAGTAACCGTCGATCAGGCCGCGTTGCAGATGGTCCGCCATTTGCGCGGGGTGCAGCGTGATCAGCCGCAGTTGTCGGTCCGGGTCGATCCCGGCAGCGGCGAGCCAGTAGCGCAACTGGTAGTGATGGCTGGAGAAGGGAAAAACCGTGGCAAAGGTCAGGGGTGTGGCGTCGTGGCGCAGCAGCTCCGCCAGAGCCTGCGCGGCGGCCAGACCGTACACCGGGTGGCTGGCATGTGTCTGCAGGCGCTGGTAGAGGGAGCGTGACACGGTGACGGCATTGCCGTTGAGGTTCAGGACGCAGGCGGTGAGCAGAGGTTTCTCCCAGCCGCCCAGACCCAGGGAGGTCGCGAGTACCATGGGGGCCAGCATGTGGGCTGCATCGAATTGCCCGATCACCAGGCGGTCGCGCAGGCTTGCCCAGGAGGCTTCCGCCTTGAGGGAGACACGCAGGCCCTCCTCGCTGAAGAAGCCGAGCTGCTGTGCCGCCACCAGAGGCAGACAATCACTCAGAGGGACGTAGCCCAGGCACAGATCGGCCTTTTCCGGCGGGGTCGCCGATTCGGGTTCAGGGGTCATCGTGGGTCAACTCCAGTACCGCGATGATATCGCGGGCAACATCGGCCAGGCGCTGGCTACGATCCATGGCCAGCTTGCGCATCGCGTGGTAGGCGGTCTTCTCATCCCACTGGCGCTGGCTCATCAGCAGCGTCTTGGCGCGTTCGACCAGGCTGCGCTCCGCGAGCTGGTTGCGGGTTTCCTGCAATTCCCTGCGCAGGGCCTGATACTCACGGAAACGGGCGATGGCAACCTCGAGGATCGGGCTGACCCGCTGTGGATCGAGCCCGTCGACCACGTAGGCACTGACGCCGGCGCGCACGGCGCGCTCGATATCAGTGCGCTGCGCACCGGCGGCGAACATCACTACCGCGGTGGGGTGGTGATGATTGAGTAGCGACATATCTTCCAGTACATCCCGCTCCGGCGACTCCAGATCGACGATGACCACGTCCGGACGGTGTTGTTCGACCTGGTAAAGGAGCCCCCGGGCGCTGTCCAGGCGGCAGATCACCTGGTAGCCGCAGTCGCTGAGCGACTGCTCCAGCAGAGCGGCGCGTGCGGGCGCGTCATCCACCAGCATGACGCGCAGCGGTGAGGTGTTGGAATCGGGCACGGCGTCGGTTCTGCCTCGGTGCGGCGGTTTTCTGCTCCGGAGTGACGCTTCGCGTTGGGGTCGGCGAGGCGCTCGACCCCTGAAACAAGCAAATCCGGTGCCAGCCATTCCGCGCAATGGCGCCAGCGGCTCGAGGGCGACGACAAAGCAGGTCAGGATGGCCTGCTTTGTGGTCAGGTTAATGACGGCACAAGGATGTGCCGTCCGCCGGGCAGGCCCGGCGCGAGCCCTTGAGGTGCCAGCCATTCCGCGCAATGGCGCCAGCGACTCAAGGGCGACGACAAAGCAGGTCAGGATGGCCTGCTTTGTGGTCAGGTTAATAGTACAATCCCCGCCCTGTTCTGAAATGGCCCCCGATCGGGGGCGACACTGCAGCTTATTGAGGTGTTGCTGGCGATGGCGAGCAAAGACACGGCGATTCCCGACCGCGACCGGGTAATGACCTGGCTGGAGCGCGC
The DNA here is from genome assembly GCA_050485205.1 of Gammaproteobacteria bacterium. GTDB lineage: Bacteria > Pseudomonadota > Gammaproteobacteria > Pseudomonadales > Pseudohongiellaceae > JAVVEZ01. The sequence goes on along the minus strand of JBJHAY010000005.1, from coordinate 15,191 downwards.
CGGTATCGAGTTTTACCAGTGCGACCATTGTCATGGCCTGCACCTGCCGCGGCTGCAGCAGCTTGATGGCGTATCCGACAGCGGGCTCTATGTCGAATCCCACGGCATCCTGCTGAGCACGGAGCTGGTGATTCGCCCGGTGGCGATGCTGTCCATGATGGCCGACCAAGGGCGCCTGTCTGTGGACTACCCGGTCCTCAAGCTGTTTCTGGATGTGGTCGACGATAGCATGCCGCAGCTGGTTGCCGGTGCCCTGCAGCTGACCGGTGCGGGGCTCAGTTTTGAGCAGTTCCACCTGTTTGTGGCCACGGGTCTGGACGCCACGGCGCAGCTGGCCGCTGAATGCCGTCACCTCGATTACCTCTACCTGATGGACGACAGCGGCGAGATGCCGCCCCACGCACCGGTGCATTGAAGCCGTCCACCCCCGGGCTTGCGGCAGGGCGCCGCAGGCTGGGTCAGCCGCTGCGCCTGAACGGCAGCAGGGTGGCCGCTTCTTCCAGATACTCCGCTACCTTGACTAACTGTCAGTCTCGATCCGGACCATGGTGCTGGACACGTGCTGCCGCGCCATGATGTCGGGCGATTTAAGGGGTCATCTGCACCTTGCGGGTCTGAATGGGTAAGAGAGGGGCCTGGCTTTGTGTTCTATACTCTGGGTTTTAGGGCTTTTCGCAAGCTTGCGTTTATCCTGGAATTGAGGAAAGCCACTATTATCGTGCTGTAAAACAAGGATGAGAGCACACTCCACATATGTCCGATTCAAGCCTGCGTAAAATTCTCCTGGCTGTCAGCGGCATGTCGCCGCAGATCATCACCGAAACGCTCTACGCGCTGATCCGGGAAAAGCAGTGGATTCCGGATGAGATTCGTCTGATCACCACGGAGCAGGGACGGCAAAATGCCGTGCAGCAATTATTGGAGGGCGAAAGGCATTTCCAGCGCCTGCTGGATGACTATCAAGTCAACCAGACAGTGAATTTTACCGAGCAAAGTATCACAGTGATAAAAGACGTGAACAATCACGCTCTGACGGACCTGCGCACCCCCGAAGACAACGAAGCCGCCGCCGATACCATCTGTGCGGTCATTCGTGACCTGGGCAACGAAGCTGGTACCGAGTTGCATGTGTCACTTGCCGGCGGCCGAAAAACTATGGGCTTTTACGCCGGTTACGCCCTGTCCTTGTTTGGCCGACCCCAGGATTGCCTTAGCCATGTTCTGGTCAGCGAACATTACGAATCCAACCAGCACTTTTTCTATCCCACCCCGAACACTCGGGTGATCCACGCCCGCGATGGCAGGGTGCTGGACGCCTGCGCTGCCAGAGTATGGCTCGCGGAAATCCCCTTTGTACGGCTGCGCAACCGCTTGCCGGATACCTTGCTGAAGGGTACGCACAGCTTCAGTGATACTGTCCGGCTTGCCCGGGAGGCTACGGAAGGTGTGCGCCTCACCCTGTATCCCGATAGCCGACGCTACAGCGTCAATGGTCAATCGGGTATGTTGAGCCCGGTACACATGGGATTGCTGTTGTGGGTGGTCGCTCGTGAGCTTGACCGACAGCCACCCATCGAGCCGGTAGTGGAGGGAGAGGAGCGATCTGCCAGTGAGTTCCTCGCTGTCGCAAAGCGGTATGGGCTAACTCTGAACGCCAAAACATATGACCTGCTGGAAGACGAGCAAGGTGGAGGAATCACCAAGAGTTGGCTGGAAACGAATGTTTCCAGATTGAACCGCACCTTGTCCGACACGCTGGGGATAGAGCTGGCGGAACGCTGCAAGCTTGCCAGCCGCATTACGAAAGGTGGACGAGGCTATGCTTTGCCTGAAAATCTGGAGCTGTGCATTGATTCGGGCGCAGCGGGAGACGAGGCCGAAGGCGATATATTTGAAAAACAGTGAATAAGATAAGCAACAGGGATATGAAAATGAAGCAGCTGAGCTACACAGTGAGATTCCTCACCCCGGCATTTCTCGGCAACGCCGAGCAGGATGGCCAGTGGCGTACACCACCATTCAAGGCGCTGCTACGCCAGTGGTGGCGGGTGGCCGTGGCACACGAGTTGAACTTCAATGTGGATGCCATACGTCGGAGCGAAGGCAGCTTGTTTGGCGTGGCCGCCGATAGTGGCAACTCGAATAAAAGCCGGGTACGGATTCGATTGGATGATTGGAGTGTGGGAAAGCTGAATCAGGCACCAGCCATTGGTCAGGTGGTAATGGGAAAGAACCAGATTCCTGCTGCGCTGTATTCCGGGTATGGACCAGTTATTCCAGGGTCTAAGTTAAAAGCTAATGCTGCAATTCAATCTGGTGCCGAGGCTGTGCTTCGCATTGCATTTCCTGATAATTCTTGCATAGAGCGAACCATTGCGTTGATGAATTTCTATGGCACTTTGGGCGGTCGCAGTCGCAATGGTTGGGGTTCCTTCGAGCTTGAAGGTGAGCAATTGGAATTGAAGCTCGCTCCACAAGAATGGAAAGCAGCGATGCAGCGTGACTGGCCGCATGCCCTGGGCAAGGATGAAAAGGGTGCCTTGGTGTGGCAGTCAGTGCCGCAGGTGAGTTGGGAAAATGCAATGAAATTGCTCGCACAGGCTCGTGCCGATATGCGTAGAGCGGTGCCGGATCGGCTGATGCTGGCATACCCCGATACCAAAGCCACGATGCCGGGCTGGAAAAAAAATGACCGTGTGCCTAACAGCCTACGCTTCAAGGTGCGCACGGAAGGCGAACAGTTTGTCGCGGTTATCTATCATATGCCTTGCCGGCCGGCTGGTGAGTTGTGGAAAAAGCTGTCGCCCCAGAAACAGCAAGGCTTTGTTACCTGCTTTTCTGCTGCACACGCCTTTCTGGACAGGCATCAACAATTTAATCGAGCCGAGGTGTGAATATGACGGATAGCGACAACCTCTGGCAAACCAAACTCGCTGCCCGCCTGCATGATCCAGCGGAAAAGGCATTGGTGTTGCTGCGCGACCCGGAAGGTCATGAAAACGGAACCAGCCGAGCGCTGGCACGCCTGTTGGGCTTTCAGGAAATCGCTGCCGATACCGTCGATTCTGACAACGATGAAACTCTGGCCAAAACCTTGTTCAAAAAGGGCATTCCAGAAGCTATGTACCATCATGTCCAGCGTGCCGACTGGTGGGCGGCAGCGGCAGACCGCCCGCAGTGGCCGGTGGAGGAATGGCCTGATAAACAGGGTGTAATGCGGGTCGTTAACTGGGCGCAGGTGCGGTGGGCCAAAGAGCCAGTGCTGGTTCATCCGCTGACCGGAGAAACCTTTGATCTGGGCAGGTCCGGCGGCCTTGGCGATACCAGTATTGACGCGGTGAAACAGCGCAGCTTCGACCACTTCTCAGAGCTGATGCTCAGGCTCGGCGCGGACAAGGAAGATCAGCAGGACTGGCGCAAACTGCTGCTGGCCTTCTGGCGCTTCGGTCCCGAACTGGGCGTGACCAGCGCCGATACCGAAGATAACGACAAGCTGGGCAAGCTATGGGAAGTCCTGCCCGCCGACACCCGCATTCCCGATCACAGCATCTGGGATCACCTGGACTTGACCTCAGCCTTTGCAGGTGCCTTCGCTGCGGATGAGAAAGGCGAAGTGGCGCTGCTCAGTCTGTCCATTGGCCCAGTGCAACCCTTTATCGCTGCCGCCCGCACCACTTCTGATCTGTGGGCCGGCTCCCATTTGCTGTCCCGCCTGAGCTGGGAAGCTATGCGTCCGGTGTGCGAGCAGCTTGGGCCTGATGCCATCCTGTTCCCCCGCCTGCGCGGCATTCCGCAAGTGGATTTGTGGCTGCGTGACCAGATGGAGTTGCCGGGTGACCTGTTTGCCGAGTGCGATTGGAACAAAGGTGGCACGGATTCCAACCCGCTGTTCTCGGCCGCGTTGCCCAACCGTTTTGTGGCAGTGGTGCCAGCCAGCAAGGCAAAAGCCATTGCAGAAACAGTGGAAAATAATGTAAGCCAGTGGTTGGAAGAGCTGGGTGACGAGGTTGTCACTCTGCTGCTGACTACTGCTGGTTACAGTGGTGAACAGGAAAATATCACCACGCCCCGTGATCAGATGAAGGAGCAACTGCAAGGTTTCCCCGAAGTACATTGGGCGGCGGTGCCCTTCTCTCTGATTCGCTACAGCGATGAAAAAAAGCAACACGTGGACAGCAGTCAACCGCTTCTTTCTGCCGCCATGCGGCCGTTCTTTAACAATGAAGGCGATCCGGGTTTTCTGGAGACACCCGCCTGGAAGGTACTGCAAAAAGAACTGGAGCTGGTGGACGATCAGGGCAAAAAATCCGTGTTCTTTGCGCCGAATCCCGGTGTGCTTTACCCGGCAGTGTTTGATCTTGCCGAGCGAGTGCTCGCCGCCGCCAAGGCCAGTCGCACTTTCGCGCAAACCCGGCAGGGGGGGTGGCGCTGTTCCCTGACCGGCGAAAACGAATGGCTGACCATCGACCGCGAGCAACTGAACTGGAACCAGAACGATCGGCAGAAGCAGGGCACCCTATGGACTGCCGTTGCAGAGAAGAAGCCATCCTGGGCCAAAAAAGGCGAGCATTTGAGCGCCTTGCCCGCCATCAAGCGCCTCTGGCCGACGCTGTTCAAGGAAGAAGCCGGCAGAGCGCTGGCTGACAAGGATGATGGTTCCATGAAGCAAGTCGACCGCTTTGTGGTATCCACGCACACCATGGCGCTGGCGCACCAGCTGGATAAAAAGCTGACAGACGGTATCGACGATAGCCTGAAAACCACGCTGCAACAGCATGAGCGCGTGGCATTGCCGCGCAAGCTGGCGCTCAAGGCAGGCAAGGATGCCGGGCTGATTGCCCGCATCCCGGGCTGGCTGGAAGAGGCCAAGGACAGCGACAAGGAGGGTGAGCTTGAAGCTGCCCAGCATCAGATCAATCAACTGCTGGGTTGCAAAATGGAAACCTACTACAGCCTGATCATGATGGACGGTGACCGGATGGGCGCCATTCTGTCTGGCGAAGACAAAACCACCATCAGCTACCAACAGAGTTTTCACCCCAGGGTACAGCAAGGTTTTGCCGAGCGGACGACCCGCATGAAAGCCATGCGGCAATACGGCGAGCAAAAACGTGCCATCACCCCCAATCGTCATCTGGCGATTTCCGGTGCGCTCAACGACTTCTCCCAGACTGTGGTACGCCATGTGGTTGAGGAGGAACACCTGGGCCGTCTGATCTATGCCGGCGGGGACGATGTCCTGGCCATGCTGCCGGTGGCCGACCTGTTTTCCACGATGCAGCGGCTGCGCCATGCGTATTCCGGCACGGTGCCGGACGATGAAAAAATCGATTGGGGTGAGCTTCGTGGGCGAGGGCATAACAAACTGGTGTGCAAAGGAGGATTTGCCTGGCTGAATGGCCGCCTGATGCGAATGATGGGACAGAACGCTACCGCGTCTTGCGGTGCGATCATCGCCCACCACCAGGCACCGCTGTCAGCTGTGATTCGTGAACTGCGGGTCGCAGAAAGCCGCGCCAAGAATGAAGGTGGGCGTGATGCTTTTTCCATCACTGTGGTCAAGCGTTCCGGCGGTTCGCTGACCCTCACCGAAAAATGGGGTGAGCCGGTCGGCCTTCTGCAAGATTTGCGCGATTTTCTTGCCAGCGAAGGCGTATCCCGTCGCGCTGTGTATCACACGCTTCAATGGTTGAATGAAAACGATCTGCCGGATAGCGCCTTTGACAGCGGTATGGCGCACAGTCTGCTGGAGTACCAACTGGATCGGCAGGCCAATGGCGAGGCGAAACAGCAGGTGCCGGAGTTGGTGCGGCGGCTGATCGGGCTGGCGCAAAGCTGGCCGCAGAAAAAACGCATCGAGAAACTGCGTAACTTCCTCGCCGTAGCCGAGTTCCTGGCCCGCGAAACCCGCACAGGAGGTGAGGTATGAGCGCCATCGAATACCGCTTTATCGAACCACTGGATGTGCTGTTTCTGCGCGGCAACAAGCTTTTTGGCGACCCCGGCAGCTATAGCGAGTGTCTGATTCCTCCCTGGCCCTCCGTGGCGGCGGGTGCCATTCGTTCGCGGTTACTGGTGGATGATGGTGTTGATCTGGCTGCTTTCGGGCGCAGCCAGATTGAGCATCCGGCCCTGGGTACGCCGAAAAGCCCTGGCAGTTTCACCCTGACCGGTTTCTATCTGGCACGTAAACACGATGGCAATACGGAAATCCTGCTGCTGCCACCGGCTGATCTGGTCATCAGCAGAGCGAAATCCGGCGCATTGGAGATCAACCGCCTGTCACCGCAGGTCATCGACCTGTCTTCATCCTATCCGCTGGCAATGCTGCCAGTGCTGGCTCAGGGTACAGAGCGCAACAAGCCGGAAAGCGGCTACTGGCTGACTCAATCCGGTTGGGCGGCCTACCTGCAGGGTGAAACACCTACGGCAGAGCAACTGATGCATTCATCAGCACTCTGGAGCTTCGATGCCCGTGTCGGTATCGGCATGAGTGCCGCTACCCGCAGTGTGGAAGAGGGCAAGCTGTTTTCCGCCCAGGCGGTCGCCATGCAGGCGGGTGTCGGCTTTGTAGCGACGGTTAGTGGTGCCATGCCACCGGAAGGTGGTCTGCTGCGTTTTGGCGGCGATGGCCGTGCTGCCATCATTGAAAATACCCACATCACCCTGCCGGAGCCTGATTATCAGGCCATTGCCAGCACCAAGCGCTGCCGTATCGTGCTGACCAGCCCCGGTCTGTTCCCCAATGGGTGGAAGCTGTCGGGCACCCACGACGATAACCGGGTAACACTGCCGGGCGACATCACCGCCAGGCTGGCCTCTGCCGCCGTACCCCGTGCCGAAACCCTGTCCGGCTGGGACTTGGCCAAATGGCGGCCCAAACCCGCGCAACGGGTGTCACCCACTGGCAGTGTCTATTGGCTGGACGAACTACAAGCGACCCCCGAGGCCCTTCGCAAGCTTGTGGAAAATGGTTTGTGGAGCCACCCGTGCGAAGATGCTGCACGTCGCGCTGAAGGTTTCAACCGGATCGCGCTGGCTACATGGGCGTAATAGAGAAGGCTGCGGATGATCTGCTGATCGGCTGTTAGCGATACGAATCAATAAAGGAGAAAATACCATGTTTCAGAAGCAAGCCGCTGTATTCCTGTATGCCGTCAGCCCTGTACATATGGGTGCCGGGCAGGCCATCGACGTGATCGACAACCCCATTCAGCGCGAGAAGCACACCGGCCACCCCTGTTTTGCCGGTTCCGGAATCAAGGGCGCGGTACGCCATAGCTTCGAGGCACTGGGTGGTCAAAAGGACGACATCGCCCGCCTTCTAGGCCCGGAATCCACCAGTGGCGACCTGCATGCCGGAGCTGTCAGCTTCGGTGATGCACAACTGGTGGCGCTGCCGATTCGCAGCCTGAAAGGTGGCTATGTGTATGCCACCTGCCCACAGGCACTGGCGCGGGCGCAGCGCCTACTGGCGCTGACGGGTAATCAACCCGGCTGGCCGATGCTGGATGTCGCGGAAGGCCGGAGCCTGGTTGCCAATCCAGCGTTGCTATCCAGGGACAAGCTTCATCTGGAAGCCTTCGAGTACAGTGCGAATGAATCCGAGCCACTGGCAGCGATTGCCCATGATTTGGCCCGCAAGGCGCTGCCAGAGTCAGAGGATTACAGCTTCTTTCGCGAAAAGCTCAAAGCCGACCTGATTGTGCTGAACGACACCGACTTTGCCTATTTTGCCAAGCATGCCATGTTGGTGGAGCCCCATGTGCGTATCAATTCAGAAACCGGAACGGCCAGTGACGGTGGCCTGTTCTATACGGAAAACCTGCCGCCGGAATCCATTATGATTGCGCCCCTGATGGCGAGTCAGACGCGTACCGGAAAGGCGGATGACAGCCTGCCTGCCGAGGTGGTGTTGTCACAGATTAAAACCCTGATCCACTCCTGCCTGTTGCAAATTGGTGGCGATGCCACTACCGGGCGCGGGTTGGTCGTCGCCAACGTGGTGGAGGGCTAAGCCATGGCTCAGACACTGGAACAGGAACGCGCCCAGAATGCTTGTGAAGTCTCCGCCAAATACGAGAAGGAGCACGTCAATGTCGCCAAGGGGCTGCCTGCGCTCATCATGAACAGTGGTCTGATGCAGGTAATGGCCTTTGCCCATGAAAAAGGCAAGAAGCACGAGCTTGTCGCGACTGATCTGCGCGTTTGGCTGTTCAGGCGTATCAGTGGCAAGTCCGATGCCCAAGACCCCGGATTTGAAGTCTTCATGAAAGCCCTGATGCAGGCCAAGCCCCAGGATTATCAGATGATTAACGCTGAAGCTTTCGCCTGGCTCAAATGGCTGCGCCAGATGGCCGCTGCCCGCAAGGGAGGGGAGTGATATGACCATCGCGGCAGTGCCTGGATACTTACCGGGTAATGATTTCTCGACCGCCTCGCCCGGCCTGCGTTTTGGCATGTACCTGCAAGTGTGGACAAGCGGTTTCGCTAAAGAGACCAGCAAAGTCGAGCCACTGAAGCGGGCGGGCAAGCTGAATGACAATGACAAAAAGGTCATGGCGTCGCTGTTTGCACGGCAACAGGCGGGCTTCAAGGCCATTGCCGCCAGTGCAGGCAGTTTGCAAATGGACGCCATTTCCACGGCACCTTTCACCACCGGCCTCGGTAACGAGCACCCGCTGGAAAACGGCTTTGCCTTCCTCAACCCCTACGGCCTGCCCTACCTGCCTGGCAGCGGGGTAAAAGGTGTGCTGCGTCAGGCAGCGCGGGAACTGGCCTCTGGTGAATGGGGCGGCAGTTATGGCTGGATGGAAGAAAAAGCACACCCGCTGATCGTTAATGGAAAGCCTGTGCTGGATAAAGACAAAACCCCCATTCTGTTATCTGTTATGGATGTGTTGTTTGGCCGTGAAACGGACGGCGATGACGGCAACCATCTACGCGGCGCGCTCACCTTCTGGGATGTCATTCCACAGATCAAGGGCGACAGCCTTGCCGTGGAAATCATGACCCCACACCAGAAACACTACTATCAGGACGGACAGAATCCGCACGATTCAGGCCAGCCGGCTCCCATCAGCTTCCTGACCGTACCAACCGGTTCCGGGTTCACCTTCCATGTGCAATGCAATATGGCATTGCTGAAGCATTCTGCTCCAGGACTGGAACAACAATGGGGAGACTTGCTGCAAGCTGCCTTCGAACATGCTTTCAACTGGCTGGGTTTTGGTGCGAAAACTGCTGTTGGCTACGGTGCTATGCAGGAAGACCAGGCGAAAAAGGCCGATCGTGAACAGAAACAGGAAGAGCAGCGGGAACTGGAGCGGCGTGCGGCTCTGAGCCCGGAAGACCTGGCTTTTGAAGAAAACTGGCCCATAATCGATAAATTTGGGAAGGCTTTCGATCAGGCAAGAAAAGGCATTTACCAGCCCGGTCAGGAGTTCGACAGCAAGCGAAACGAGTTCATCCAGACAGCTATGTCCTGGGAGGAATCTCGCAGCCGCCTTAAGGCTGCGGAACTTCTGAGAGAAACCCTGAAGTGGGGTGTGTCCAAAAAGGGTAAAGACCGGTTGAAGGACGCAGTAGAGCAGTTGAGTGGAGGCGGGGGCTGACCTGATGAAAAAATTCAAAACACACTTCTGCATGGTGTCCCAGCAGGCGGCCCCCAACCTTCTGCCGTTGCTGGATGAAACAATGAAGCCTGAAAAGGTGGTTCTTCTGGTAACGCCAGAAATGCAGAAGCAGGCAGGTTACCTGGAGCAGGTAATAAAGCCACGTGGTATCAAGGTGGTACAGCAGTCGCTGAATGTGGCCGATGACTTCAATGCTATGTGGAAGCAATTGGCGAGCCTGGTAAATGAAGAGCCAGCTGATGATATTGCCTTGAATGCCACAGGCGGAACCAAGTGGATGGCGATTGTTGCACAGGATGTTTTCCGTTCGAATGGATCGACTGTGTTTTATGTGAAGGTGGATGACGACAAGGTTCTGTTTTTGGATGGTGATCCAGCCAGCTACAATCTTTCACAGCGCATTGACTTGAAGAGCTACATCCAGGCATATGGCTACGATTTTCGTGAAAAAGGTCAGGTAACGGGCTTGCCCAGGAACCTGCGTGACCTGTGCGAACACATGGTGTGGAAGGTAGGTGAATGGCAGGGGGCGATTGGCCAATTGAACCTTCTGGCCAGCGTGGCGGAAGGAAAGAACACCTTATCATTGCCCTTGAGTGCGGTAATCAAGCATCCAGACTCTCAATTATCGGTTTTGCTCAATGAATGCACAGAAGCTGGCTTATTACGAGGCGGGGTTGGTGATCAGGTTCACTTTGCGGACGAAGCTGCACGTTCCTGGGCCAACGGTGGGTGGCTGGAGTCCTATGTCAATAGCAAGCTTAATGAGCTGAGAGGCGATGGATTCATCCAGGATAGTCCGCGACTCAACCTGCACATCCATCGAGCCGGTGCGACCTCGCATAACGAAGTTGACGTCTGCTTCATGGCCAGAAACCGACTCCACTTGATTGAGTGCAAGACTAAACGCATGGCAGGAAAGGGAGCAGCCGAGGCGGCAACCGATACCGTGTATAAACTTGACTCCATCAGCGACTTGGGCGGCCTGGCTACCAAGTCCATGCTGGTCAGCTATCGCAAGTTGAAGCCAGCCGATGAGCAGCGTGCCAAGGACTTGAAAATTAAGGTGATCCAGGGTGCACAGCTTCAACAGATGAAATCGTTGCTGCGCGACTGGATCAAACAGTGAATGCCAGGAGCAGCCAAGGACAAGTGATCACCCTGCAATTGGCCCGCTACCGCTTTCACTGGCAGGTCAAAACGCCTCTGCAGCTACCACCCTACGCCAGCTCCACCTTGCGCGGCGTATTCGGTCGGGCGCTGAGGCAACAGGCCTGCTTGATCGGGGCCAGCAAGTGCCAGGGTTGTGCCATGCTGGCTGCCTGCCCCTATCCGCAGTTATTTGAGCCGCAAAGCGTGCCTCGCCCATCGAACGGGCAGCCTGCACTGGCGCCTTATGCCATTGAAACCCCCTTTGGCAACGCCAGCCAGCATCCGCTGGCAAACAATCGGTGTCAACGCGGAGACCTGTACTCCTTTGATATGGTGTTGATGACGCCTGCGGCCATCAGCCAGTTGCCACTAATCATAGCTGCCTGGAAACAGGCTTTCGCCAAAGGCGTTGGCAAGGACGATGGCAAGGCTGAGTTGGTGCAGGTGGAGCATCTGCTTGCGGATGGCTCTGCAGTGACCATCTATAGTCCGCAAGAACCGCGATTGCGTCACCAACGTCCAATCATGGCAGTGCCGACGTTTTCGAGCTCGGAAGATGTGGTTCTGCGATTGCAAACGCCGCTGCGTATTCAACAGCAGGGCCGACTGATTCGGGAGCGGGAGATGTGCGCCAGTCTGTTCTTGCGCCACTTGATCCGCCGGGTCAGCTTTCATGTCTGTGCCCAACAAACGGATGCCTTATCCCTGGATGATATTCACCAGCTCAATGCCCTGGCCGACCTGGTGCGGGAGGGGGAGCGACAGCTGACATGGTGCGACTGGGAACGTTATTCCTCGCGTCAAAAACAGAAAATGAAGTTGGGTGGTTTGGTCGGTCACTGGCAATTGCTGCAGGTGCCGTCGCCGCTGCTGCCTTTCATCTATCTCGGTCAATGGCTGCATGTGGGTAAGGAAAGTGCGTTCGGACTGGGTCAATACCAGTGGCAGTCATCGCCCCGTTCTTTCTGATCTGCCCCGTCCAGGTTTTTCCATTGCAAGCTTGCCAAAGCGGCACTATCCCTGAATCCCCTCACAATAGCCCCTGAGTTCGAGGCGAACAGCCTTCAGGGGGAATGATGCAAAACAACATTTATCAGCAGGCTGCGGAGACTCTTGCCAGCGATGCCCAGCTGCAGGCATTTGCAACCCTCAACGAAATGACGGTGCGTGCAGCCCGGCAGTTGCTTGAGCGTTTGCTGGGGCAGCCGGAGCTGGCCGAAGAGTTTAGGCACTACATCTTTTCGTCTGAGCGCAGTACCGACTTCCAGGGGTATACCGCAGGTGAGTCGGTGGGCTACCAGCGTGGCCATCAGGAGGTTGCATGATCTATCTCGTCACCCGTCATCCTGGGACTCTGGAATGGCTGCGATGTCAGGTCACCGAACCGGCTGCCCATCTGGAGCATCTGGTACGGATTGATGCTGTCGATCATGGCGATACTGTGATCGGCACACTGCCGATCAACCTGGTGGAAGCGGTCTGCCGTCGTGGTGCCCGTTACCTGCATCTGGAGATCGATCTACCCCAGGCGCTGCGGGGCCAGGAATTGTCGGCACGGCAATTGACTGAGCTGGGGGCCGAGCTGGTTGAGTACTTTGTATTCCAGCCCTGTGCCGACGAACCCATCTTGCAACGGGCAAGAGAGCTGGAGGACAGGCGATGACACGACAGCTCTATCTGGTCGCCTACGATGTGCGCAACCCGAAGCGCCTGCGCCAGACTCATCAGGTACTGAAGGAGTTTGCCTGTGGCGGGCAGAAGTCCGCCTTTGAATGCTATCTGACCCCGGTTGAACGTGATGAGCTGGTGAGTCGGGTGGAGCAGTGCATGGACACGGGCGAAGATGCCCTGTTGGTTATTCGCCTGACTGATCGGGATAACGTATCCACTTTGGGTATCGCGGTGAAACCGGCGGACGAATTGTATACCTATCTGGGATGAGCCGGCCCAGCTGCCACGGGGAGTGATTATGCAGACGCTGTATATAGATCGTCGGGATTCCGAGCTGGATATCCAGGGCGGCCGCCTGCAGGTGCGCATTGCGGACAGCGACAAGCCATTCTCCGTACCTCTGAATGTGCTGGAGTTTCTGGTCATCAGTGCCTCTGTACGCTTCTCATCCACTCTGCTTTCCCGGTTGACTCTGGCAGGAGTCACGGTCGTGTTTCTCAACCCGCGCAAGGAAGAGGCCACCTGCATTGCCTATGGTCTGTTGCACAACGCCGCCGACCGCAGGCTGATGCAGTATCAGGCGATCAGCCACGAGCCATTGAAACTGCGCTACTCCACCGCACTGGTGCGGCAGAAGCTGCGGGGGCAGCGGGCCATGCTGCTGCGCGCCCTGCGCCGGCGCTCTGACCAGCGCTATGCCTTGTACAAGGGTATTCAACGCCTGACTGGTCTGGAGGCTCGGTTGGGCGGTGTGGCCAACATCGACTCCCTACGGGGTATCGAGGGTGCCGGTGCAGCCATGTACTTTGAAGCTTATCAGCATATTTTTGCGCCACGTCTGGAATTCAATGGGCGCAACCGGCGCCCGCCGCGTGATCCGGTCAACGTGGTGCTGTCGCTCACCTACACGCTGGTCCATGCCGAGGCCATTCGCGTACTGGTGTCCACCGGCTTCGATCCGCAATTGGGGGTTTATCATCTGCCGAGCTTTGGCAGGGAATCCCTGGCCTGTGACCTGGTTGAAATGTACCGGCCGGTTGTCGAGTATTGGGTCTGGCGCCTTTTTGCCCGCGAAGTCCTCCGCCCTGATCACTTCACTCTCCCCAGTGATGGGGAAAAGCCCTGCATACTTGGCAAGGCCGGGCGTGCCGAGTATTACCGTCAGTACGAGTACCAGTCCCGTCGCTGGCGGAAAATGTTGCGCAACACGACGCGTCATTGGCTCGCGCTGCTGCAACGGGATGTCTCGCCAGAAGGGTATATTTCATGCTCTTCTTCATCGGTTGAAGAAGAATCTCCATTTGGGGCGCAAGCATGAGCGACGTCGCTCTGACTTCGTTGGTTATCGACAGCCGCAAGCTGCATTACATGGGTATGGACGGACCAGCCCTCAAGATTGTCATGCGGGGGCGTAGCTCAGTACTTTTTCCGTTGCGTCGACTGTGTCGTATTCATATTCTCGGGATTCCTGGTTGTGGTATCGAGGCGCTCCTGTTTTGTGCTGAGCGGCAGGTGCCCGTGGCTTTTTTCGATTTCAATGGTCGCCTCCGCTGCCGGCTTAACCCCCCTGGTGGGACACCATCTTTGATTGACCATTGGTTCGAGCATGTGGAGTTTGATCCGCAGATTTCTCAGTTGTATGACGACTGGGTTCTGCACCAAAAGTTGCATGCCATTTCTCGATTGGGTGTTGTGGGTGGGGCTTGTGAAGCCCGAAGAAAGCTTCTTTATGAGGCATTGCGTGGGTTTTGCCGTAAGCAACTGGGAAAAGACCAATTTAAATTGGCCCTGGAGTGGCTTGAGGGCCTGTTGAATTTTCATCTGGAGCAGTTGATTGAGGAATACGGTTTTATTCAGCAGCGGGGCAGGTTGAAGCTTCTGTCGGATATCAAGCCTATCTGTTATATGCAGCTGCTTTATGCTTTTGCTGGACGCTTGCAGCAGTGTGCAAGCTTCAGCGTCAATGCGCGGAATATGGCATCGTTCTATGAGCAGCACTCGGCTGAGCTTGAATTCTCATCGCGGCGCATGCTGACTCAGCTTGTAAGCAGGCTGGAAATGGTGGTTTGATATGGCCCACTATCTGGTTTGTTATGATATAGCTGATCCTGTAAGGCTGGTGCGCGTGCATCGGCGGGTTGTCAAGCGTGCTCTCTTTGTGCAGCTTTCGGTCTATTATCTGCAAGGGGAGAAGCAAGATCTGGATGCGCTGTTGGATGACTTGCAGGGCGTAATTGATGAAAGTTACGATGACGTGAGGGCGTATAGGGTGCGGCCGTTGTCGGATGCCCTGCAGATTGGTTGCCCCTGGCTACCTGAGGGGATTGGTCTGTTTGAGTAATGCCAACTTTCCATGCCCACGCTTTTTCTCGAAGCGGCGTTTTAGCTTAATGATTTATATGGTTTTTTCGTTGCGAGCGGATTGAATGGCAGCCCCGTTCAAAGGGGATTAAGACACTACCCGACACTACCGGCCTCCCGCAGCTGGAGATTGAATGGCAGCCCCGTTCAAAGGGGATTAAGACACACCTGGTCCCACACCTGGGCCCGCACTTGGTGATTGAATGGCAGCCCCGTTCAAAGGGGATTAAGACGACGGCGTGCTGCCGGGCCATGGCGATTCCCCGCGATTGAATGGCAGCCCCGTTCAAAGGGGATTAAGACCCAGGCAGTACCACCGCCCTCCCGCCTCGTGCAGATTGAATGGCAGCCCCGTTCAAAGGGGATTAAGAC
>JBJHAY010000004.1:20755-24841 GCA_050485205.1 Gammaproteobacteria bacterium | reverse complement strand
GTCCATGGTCGACCGCCTCGCCGCGGGTGTCGGTAAGACCAGGCACGTCGCGGATATCCAGGTCATAGGAACGGGCTATGCTGCCGTCCTCATCCGATACCACGGCCAGTTTGCCCGCGCAGTACTCGGGATCCGCTGAAAAATGGTTGAGACGTTCGATACTGTCCAGCGACACCCCCACCACGGTGGCCCCCACCTCGGTGAACTTGTCCATGTTGACGGCGAAGGTATGGGCCTGAATGTTACAGCCCTGGGTATAGGCGGAGGGATAGAAATACACCACGGTGGGGCCCTGGGCGAGGGTGTCACTCAGGGAAAAAGTGAATTCCTGGCCATCCAGGGAAGCCTGCGCGGTGAACAGCGGGGCCTGGGCACCCACTTCAAGGGCTGCCTGAGCCGGCACGGTCATGATGCCGGCGGCAAGAGCCGTGATCAGTAATTTTTTCATGGCGTTCTCCAACTAGATGAAGGTAAATGAAGACAAAACAATGCAGCAGCAATGGCACATCATAAGCACTTGCTCCATATCCGGCAATGACCGCCTGGGGAGAAAAAAAGCACAGGCCAGCTTGATTCTTTACCCGGACGATGCCTCAGTCTTCAAGCAGCTACCACGCTATGGCAGACGCTAGTGGCGCTGATGCTTGGGCAACATTTCGGATAGTAAATCAATTGTTTCGGCAAGATGCCTGGTTTAAGCTGGGAACAACTGCATTAGCTCTAATGCAGCCGCCACACAGAACTTAACTGGGCTGGATTCGGTGCCATGCCGAACTCTCGGCTGTTATCGGGGGATACTCCTTATGCGTCCATCAAGAGCGGCACAACTCCTGGCATTACGTTTTCATTTCACTCCACGGTCATATATTTCCGAAGCAAGGAAAAATGGATTGGGGCTCGGCCTGCTCCTGCTGTTGGCCATGCCAGCCTCATCGCAGATAGTGGACGTGAGCGATTGTGTCAACATCGGCAACAACAATGCTCGCCTGGCCTGCCTTGATGCTCTGATTGGTGACAGTCGTGATGAAAGTACCGCATCCCCTGCTCCGCAACCTGCAAGCGTTTCCAATCAATCAGATGCAGATGAAATACGCAATTTCGGCCGTCAGTCTCCTCGAGAATCCAGGGCCAAAAGAGACGAGATAGTCAGTACAATCACTGAACTGCAACAAATTCGCCCCAATCGCTGGATCGTGACACTAGAGAATGGACATATCTGGAGACAGATGGAGGATAAGCGCTATCAATTGCGCGTCGGCCAGGACGTGAGGGTCTACTCCACTCGCTGGGGCTCCGCCTATCGCATGAGTGGAGAGGGCCTTGGAAGTTACATTCAGGTAGAAAGGATAGATCAGGATTCACAATGACAAGAAGCTATTGTTGGTCCTAAAGTCAGTAGCTCGATTCAGAAAAACGGCAGGGATTAACCCTGCCGTTCATAGACTTCCACTCCAATCTCAGAAAGTTGCCTTGATGCCGAGGAAGAAACGGCGGCCCAGTATGTCATAGAAACCACCGTTGAAGTTTCCAACGCCCGGCAAACTGAATCCTGTTGGATTCTGACAGCCAGGCGCACCTCCACACACACCCGTCAGCTGAGTCCCAGGCGGCACACCACGGGTTCTTCCAACCAGTGCCGGATCCCTGTCAAACAGGTTAGTGATACCAGCGCGCACGGTATAGGTATCGTTGACAAACCAATTGAACGCAAGGTCGAATATGTTGTAGCTTGCGCTCTTGTATTCGGTTGGTGGCGTATACCCCAACAGAATACCGTCACCGCCAGCAGCAACCCGTTCGTTATTCCTGATCACAGCCTGGGTTCCGGCATAACCCGCAGTCCAGACTCCAGGCAGATGGCGCCAACGCAGCGCCAGACTCCAGTTGTCCTTGAAATAGGTCATGGTACCGAACAAGCGGTAATCATAGGCACCGGGGTTAGTGCCAGGCAGGTTGGGCCCCAGGGATCCGGCCCAATCCGTCTCCACATCAAATACCGCAGGAGACTGTTTGGTCTTGTAGTAATTCAAAACCGTTGCCTGCATATTCAGACCCAGCCTGCCAGGTAAATTCACCACTTCATTGAGATCCAGCATCCAGTTGATGCCGACATCGAAACCCGCCGTCTTAATCGTCGCCTGGTTATCATAGGAGATGGAACTGGTCAGGGGCGCACCGTTGTTCAAGTCCCTTGGCAACAGTTGACAGGCTGGCGAAGCTGCCTGTGCGGAGGCCTCAGCCTGGGTACTCACGATATTGGTACCAAAGCAACGGAAGGAAGCGTAGTCAACTGAATACAACATGATGGCATCACGGATATCGATGTTGTAGTAGTCGAAGGACGCAGTCAAACCTGAAAGCCAAGGATTATCCCAGGGTGAGGTTGCCACCAGGCCAAAAGTCCAGGTATCGGCCACTTCAGAATTCAGGTTGGGATTGCCTTCCTGCAAAATCCAGTTGAAGGCAGAACCACCACCAGTGGCATTGGCAATGTTGTAGAACTGATTGGCTCCAACACTGCCCTGCCCTCCCATCAATTCCTGACAAATCAAGAAGGTGCTCAATTGGCCGGCTGAAGTTTGTCCTGGTGCCATTTCCGTCGGTGGCTCACCAGGCAACAACACAGGGTCTGGTAGAATGCCACCTGCGCCAAATGGCGCATTGGAGCGCAGCCCACAGGCATCACCAAAATTGTTGCCACCAATCTGGAAAATTTCCTGTGAATTCAAGAACAGCTCACCCAGATTGGGAGCGCGTGTGGCTCTGTTGAAACCGCCACGAACGCGAAGCCTGTCATTCACTTGCCAATTGGCCAAGGCCTTCCAGGTTGTTTCATTGCGCGTATGCTCGTAAACCGAGTAACGAGCACCCAACTCCAGTTCCAGCTGCTGTATGCCTGGCAGATCGGAAAGTACTGGCACCAGGCCTTCCACATAGAAGTCATGTACATAGGCAGATGCATCGAGACTACCGGTTGGATATACCCCTACCACCTGGTCAGTGAATGAAACCGTCGATTGCAGAATATCGGGGTAGAACTGGGAAGCATTGTTGCGGTATTGGTAACCAAAAGCACCCCGGGCCTCACCAGCAGGCAACTCACCCAGTGAACCCTGCAGGTTGATCTCGACAATGTCCTGCTTGTTCTGGGTGCGAGTCTGTAAATCCGCGCTCACGGCCCTGAAACAATCATCGGATAATGGTAAGTCCCCCCTGAACAAAGTGTCGTAAAACCCAGATGTACAGTTCACCGCCGCCGAGCCGAATAAAGGCCGGATACTTTGCGCATTCCCCTTCACACTGGCATTGCGACCATAATCAGGCTCATTGATCAAGGCTCGGTAACGCTGCAATGAAAGATTACCGCCCGCCACGTTATAGGTGCTGGATTCACCCCGTGAAGCATAGACTTCAGCGGTCCAGTCCTTGAATGGGAGCTCAATGTTGGCTCCTACCTCCAGTTGCCAGACCGCGTTGGTATTGTAAGTGTTGCGTGGTGGCAGGCTGGTATTGGGATTCCAGTTAGGCTGCCACACATCATTTGGATTGGGGCGGCTATTCAAGAGGATAGCTAGTTCTGGCGGAACTGGAAAATGGGCGCCAGGCTGCCCGGTGCCGATGAAACCAGGGTTGGGGAAGGCCCCGGGATTGGCAACCACAGCCCTCACTACCGCAGGATCGGTGTAATTCAAGCTGGGGTCCACAGGACTGTCAACCGTAGGGTTGTAAGGAACCATTGCCTCCCAGCCCCCGATTGCATTGGTACCGAACAACAATGTGCGGGTCTTGCTTTCGGCAAAGGTGCCACGGGCAAAAACATTGATTTTGTCATTCACATCAAAGTTGCCGGAAGCAAAGAACGAATAACGGTCCTGGGGAGCACTGCGGAATGCTTCCTGATTATTCCACTTCAGAGAATCGAATTCGATATTGCCCGGTGGACGCGATCCGTCCAAGGCTCTCTGGACAGAATATTCCTGATTGATTGGGCCGCTGTAGCGCGACAAGCCTCCTTCACTGCCTCCAACAAAGATCGTGCCATCGGAATTGAAGTTATACCCACGGAAGAAGTTACCAGAAAGCGGG
>JBJHAY010000004.1:0-20745 GCA_050485205.1 Gammaproteobacteria bacterium | reverse complement strand
GGGTTGAACACATTGGTACCAGCAGGCTTGTTGGCAAACATTCCCTCTTCCACCACAGGCATGGGTGGACAATTGAAGTTGCAGGAATAACCGTTGATCCCTTGCAGGAACAAACCTCCTGGGGCATAGGGATCAGCCCACCTCTCCCTGTAGATATGATGATTCCGCTCTAATGCGGCCTCGCGGCGATAACGCTCCAGTCCCAAGGTTACATTGCCTCGGCCTTCGAAAAGGTTTGCTCCCATCACCATGGCAATGCGGGACTCGTCACCATCCCCAGCCTCGGTGATGCCATATTGCGTATCGATTTCGAATCCTTCGTAATTATTGCGCAGGATGAAGTTTGTCACCCCAGCTACTGCGTCAGCACCATAGACAGCAGAGGCTCCACCAGTGATATTTTCGACCCTTTGCACTAGTGCGGAAGGGATGCCGTTGATATCTGTCACCATCAGGGCATTGATCGGCGTTGGGCGCTTGCCGTTGACGAGCACCAGGCTACGGTTGGGACCAAAACCACGCAGGGAAATCGATGCAATACCCACTGAGTTCACAGGTGTGATCTGCACATCACCCTGCGCTGTAGTAGGCGTGGTTGCCGGGTTGTATACCGGTAGTTGATTCAGATAGGACTCAATATTCAAACCAGTCTGTGTCTCGAAGTCACTAGCATCCACAGTAATGATCGGACTATTGGACTGAAAGTCGCGCCGCACGATGCGGGAGCCAGTGATGACAATCTCTTCCAGAGACTCTTCCTGAGCACTGAGGTTGCAGGAAAAGCCACTCATCATCATGGCACCTAGAGCAGCTGACACAGATAAGGATAAAATTGAACGATTGGGTGGTGATGGTATTCTTGTCATTGTTAGACCCCTTTTTGCTGATTAAATTTTCATAAAAATCAAGGCAATAGCAAGGCTCAACCACAGACATCACGCCTCTAGTTGATACCCAAACAAGAGTATCCAGCACAATGTTTATCTGTCAACAAGAAAAATCCCCCACTCTGATTTGCAATTTATCGAAAAAAAATTCCGCTATGCGAAAAATAGTTAATCGCAGTATTTTTATCGCGACAAATATGTGGAATGATTGTAATAAAGGAGGCTATGCTGAAGAGACTCAGATAGCGACAACAAACCGTGACTGACTAGTCAGTCACGGTTATTCAAGGAATGGAACTCTGACCGGGAAGGGAGAAGTCCACGCGATCATTGCGCAGTCCTGCTGAAAGCACTGACCATCCACTTATCCTGCTGGTGAAATGTCAGGTGAAAGCTGCCCACCTGCCACTGGTTGGCAGCATCCTGCCCTTACAGGCTCGCCATGGCACCCAGAGTGCTATCGGTGGCCATGGGCATTGAGAGCTGCACCCCAGCCATTCCACACGCGCAGTGCTACTGAACAGCACGTACAAGGCTTTCCAATCCCTCCTGTGCAGCAACACATGAAATGCTGGAATACACCTTGGATTGCCTCCTTACGTTCCTGCATCGAGAGCTGACTCCGTAATTCCTCCGCCAGCGCCTGCCAATGGCTGGAATGATCCAGAGCGCTTGCACCAATGCTCGTGATCGCCATACCATGGCCGCGGCCTTCAGGAGAACTCAGCTTCCGTGTCAAATACCCGCTTCACCCGTATCCGCCAGCATCTGGAAGCATTCCAGCCCCAGTCGGGATTGGGTCATGCTGTTTTCGAGTTCATGCTGTTCGGCTTCAAACAGGCCTGGGCCTGTCTTTTTGGTGGCTTGTTGCTGTTCCTGCTGCTGCTGACTCACTATTTTTATCCAGCTGACTGGCCATTGGCGCGTTACGACTTTCTGTTTCTGGCGGCGCTGGCGATTCAGGCACTGATGCTGTGGGCCAGATTGGAAACCTGGGAGGAGGCCCGGGTGATCCTGGCGTTTCACCTGGTTGGCACTATCATGGAGTTGTTCAAAACCAGCGTTGGCTCCTGGGCCTATCCTGAGGAAAACCTGCTGAGGATCATGGGTGTGCCACTATTCTCGGGCTTCATGTATGCCGCGGTGGGGAGCTACATTGCCCGTGTCTGGCGGATCTTCGACTTTCATTTCAGCGCTTATCCACCTCCCTGGCAGACGGGTGTTCTGGCGGTGGCGATCTATGTGAACTTTTTCAGCCACCACAGCCTGCCTGATTTCCGCTACCTGCTGTTTGCGATTACAGCCCTGCTCTATGGCCGCACCCGGATTTACTTCAAGCCCCATCGCAAGTCCCGCTGGATGCCCATGCTCTTGGGCTTCCTGCTGGTGGCCATGTTCATCTGGGGTGCCGAGAATATTGCCACACTGGCCAACGCCTGGATCTATCCCCATCAATACAATGGCTGGCGGCTGGTGCCTTTGTCAAAGCTCGGCTCCTGGTACCTGCTGATGATCATTTCGTTCGTACTGGTGGCCTTCGTGCACAAGCCGCGTGAATTCATTTCACCAGTGATCATGCAGGCTGAACAAGCCTGAACCCTCTCATTGCGCCTGGGCAGCTTCCCGCTCCGCGGCACGCTGGCCGGACAAAATATTGGCCATGCCATAGTTGCCTTCGGTGCAGGCATATTCAAACAGCACGCCAGGCAGGCGCGTCAGTGGATAGACCCCACCCCAGGGCTCGGCCCAGGTGTGGGGGTCTTCCACCAGGAAGCGGTACTCCACCGTTTCCTCGCTGACACGGGTCAGCCATTCGGTGACGCGCATGTGCTCAGACGCGTTGCGCCAGGCGGCATCGGGGTGAAAACCGGCGGTCTCGATCACCAGGGTTTCCCCTTCCCAGCGTCCCACCGAGGTGCCATTCCACTGCGGCAGTAGATTTTCCGGCATGGGGCGGCCATCGGTGGGAATCACACGGGGATCTCCCATCTCGCCCTGTATCATCACATGACCTGGGCTTTGCAGGATTTGCAGATTGCTGTTGTAACCACCCGGCAGGATCGGCGGCAAGGTACTGGTCCAGACAATGCAGCGCTCCGAAAGGGAACGCATCTCGGGACCATCGAACTCGCGTCCTCGCCGCGCCTCGGCACGGGCATCACGGCGCTCAATGGCTGCCGGCAACAAGGAGGGAATGCGGCCATTGCTGGGAATGTTGACAATGGATGTGCGCAGGTTGAAGGAGGTGTAACCCTCGTTGGCACCAAGCGCAAAAGTGCTGAAGTCGTAGTGCACATCTTCCGGCGTGCCCGGCTCGGTCTCCGATGTCTCGGCCGCGGCAGCCATGCGGCTGTCCTGGTAGGCCAGAGCTTCTTCCGGGGTATAGAACTCTTTTTCTCCCAAATCCAGCGGACGCTCCAGAGGTGCAAAGGTAAATTCTGAATAGACGCCTGCAATGTCCGGCTCGCCCCAGGCGGTTCTGAACTCCTCCGCCTTGGCTGGCAGTGTTATCACCGCGAGCACCAGTGACTGCAATGGGATGACTGACAGCAGCATTCGTTTCGACATGATCCTGCCTCCTTTGGGATTAAGGTTGTGGCGCCGTGGTACCAGGCTTGCGCAGATGGCCGTAGAGCCGCTCCTCGGCGAAGGGCTCGCACTTGAACTCCAGCATCCGGAAGTCCGTATCCACAATGCGGTACAAGGGCATGCTCAGGGTCCAGGGTCGCGAGAACACGGTAGGGTCCTCAATGGTGGCCTCGTATTGCAGATGGTTGGGGCCAAGGGGGGTATAACGTTCGGTAACCCGGGCATTGTCACTGAAGTAGTTGCCTGCGCGGTCGAGCCAGGTAAGGCCATTGAGCCCAGTGACCTCCACCACCAGAGTATCTCCCTCCCAGCGGGCGTTGGACCATCCCAGCCAGCTGTCCAATGGAGCGGGATCAGTGCCACCGACACTGATGCGCCGCAGCCCGGTGGCAAATTGGTAAACGATGCCGATCTCATCGGTATTCTGAAGAATCTGCAAGGGATAGGGCATGTAGGTGGATCGGGGCACTCCCGCCAAGTAGCAATGACCTTCGGGATCCTCGGTAAGGCGCGCGGCAAAATTGCGGTCACGCTGCTCGAGTGCTGCCGGCAGATAGGGAATGGCCCCCCCGTCGACAACACCCTGTCCTGGAGGCACCGCGAACTGCGCGCCCAGTTCAAGCACAACGGGATAACCCGCCACGTGAGGCTCCAGGTTCCAGTGCGCGGTATTGAGCGATTGCCAGACACCACTGAGATCGGGATGGCCGTCGGCGGCACGCGGAATTTCAGTCAGCAGTCCCTCGGCCGTGGCCAGATTCCCCAGCAGAACCAGCAGACAGCAACAGGAGAAACGCTTCATGCTCACTCCCCCCGGGCTGGAGCGCTGCCACCAAAAAACAGTGCGCGCCCATCACTGAATTGGATGTCGCGGCCCACTGCCCGGGTGGAACCATCGCGGGCCTGATAACCATTGACCAGCAGTTCTGCACCGACAGGAATGGAATCCTTGGTCACACCACGGCGTACCAGGGCGTTGGGACTGCCACCCTCGATCATCCAGGTGGCCACTTCACCGTTCTCGTCAGTGACATCGATGTGGATCCATGAGTGAGGATTGATGAGTTCGACCTTGCTCACCGTGCCGGTGAAAGATACCGGCCGGTTTACATCGAATTCAGTGGAAAATGCGTGATGAGCCTGCACATCAATGGCCACTAGCACCAATGAGAAACAGGCCAGGCTGGCATGAACAATAGACCGCATGGGAGCCCCCCTCCAACTCGGTTATACAGTATGGCCGCCAATGAACTGGTGATTCCACACCGCTGTTCCGTCCCGTACCGCTGTTGATCACGGCTTCGGGGAACGGGTTCAGAATGCAGCTTTGAAGCCATCCTGTCAATGCCCATGACCCGACAACTTGACTGAAAAGGAGCGCGGCAAGCAATCTCCATATCCCAGGGACTGTAAACAAAAAACTTGGCCGATTGACCGTGACGGCATATGATCCCCCGGTCGCCAGACTATTTCAAAAGAGAGATGGCTATGAATAAAAACAATAGAATGACCCCCTCCACCTCACCACTTCTCCTCAAGGCCCGCACCGGCTTGTGCCATGCCATGCTGGGCTTGAGCCTCAGCGCCACGGTAATGGCCCAGGCTGACCTGGAGGCCCCGGCCGGCTTCACCGAGGAGCAGGTGGCCGCTGGCTTGGCTGCCTACCAGGCCAATTGCGCCCAGGGCTGTCACCAGAACGACCTCAGCGGAGCGGGTCCCATCGCCGCCTTGCGTGGGCCGGCCTTCAGCAGCGTCTGGAATAATCGCAGTGTCGCCGACCTGGTAAAAACCATGCGCGAAGCCATGCCTCCCACCAATGTGGGTGGTTTGCCACTGCAAACCTATGTGGACCTGGCGGCATTCATACTCTCCGCCAATGGCGCGGAAGCCAGCGAACTTGCACTGCAGGCTGACTCAACGGCACTGGTGAGCCAGTTCACCACCGCGGGCTCACCAGGCAATTTCGCAGTTCCTCTCGCCGGTGGCCAGATGGAAGGCCCAACCGGCGTCACCGTGGAAGGCAGCCTGCCCACCTATCGGCAAGTCAGTGATGCCATGCTGCGCAATCCCGAGCCCGCCGACTGGTTGATGTTGCGTGGTAACCAGCAAGCCCACAGCCACAGCGCCCTGGATCAGATCGATCGTGGCAATGTTGGGGAGTTGCGTTTGGCGTGGGTCTGGGCCCTGGGTGAGGATGCCGGCAACCAGCTGTCACCATTGGTACACGACGGCGTCATGTTCATCTTCGTGCCAGGCAACAAGATCCAGGCTTTGACTGCGGACAGCGGTGATCTGATCTGGGAGCACAGTCTCGGTGGCCGTGCCGGCACCATGCGCGGCATGGCCATCTACCAGGAAAAAATCATCGTCAACACACCTGATGGCCGTATCGTTGCTCTCGACGCCCGCAATGGCGAGACAATCTGGGATACCCGCATCGGTGAAGGCTTTGGCAATTCCAGCGGACCGCTGGTGGCCGACAGCAAGGTCTTCACCGGCATGGCCAGTTGTCTGCGCTTCCGCCCCGAGAAATGCTTTGTCAGTGCCTATGACGCCAATGATGGGCACCTGTTGTGGAAATTTGAAACCGTGGCACGTGCCGGCACCCCCGGTGGCGACAGCTGGGGTGGCATCGACGACCTGTTCCGTGCCGGCACCGACACCTGGATCACTCCTACCTACGACCCCGAACTCAACCTGGTCTACATCGGCGTTTCCCAGCCCAAGCCCTGGATGCCGGTGAGCCGGGGCATGACTGTGTTTGATGACGCGCTCTACTCCAACTCCACCCTGGCCCTGGATGCCGATACCGGCGAGTTGCGTTGGTACTACCAGCATGTACCTGGAGAAGTCTTCGACCTGGATGAAGTATTTGAACGTATGTTGGTGGATGTCGACGGCGAGAAACTGGTATTTTCCGTGGGCAAGCACGGTATTCTGTGGAAACTGAATCGTGAAAGCGGTCAATACCGTGGCCACAAGGAAACCGTGTTCCAAAATGCCTTCAGTTACTTCGACCCTGAAACCGGCAGACCGCAATATCGTGCCGATGTGATCGAGTCAGGTTTCGGAGACTGGTTGGAAGTGTGCCCCTCTTCGGCGGGAGGTAAAAACTGGCATCCCATGAGCTACCATCCAGGCACTGGCAGTATCATCATCCCCCTGAGTCAAAGTTGTCTGCGGCAACGGGCCACGGAAATAGACTTCGTGGAAGGTGGCGGAGGCGCTGCGGTGAATCGCGACTGGTTCATGATGCCTGGTACCGATGGCAATGTAGGCAAGCTGGCGGCCTTCGATGCCCGCAGCATGGAGCAACTCTGGTCCTTTGAGCAGCCGGCATCAATTCTGACCGGCGTCCTCACCACGGCAGGAAATCTGGCCTTCGCCGGTGATCTCGACCGCCGCTTCCGCGCCTTCGATGTGGGCAACGGCGAGGTATTGTGGGAAACCAGATTAGGCACCTCGGTGCAAGGCTTCCCCATTACCTACAGCGTCAATGGAAAACAATACGTTGCCATTTCCACGGGTCTCGGTGGTGGCAGCCCACGCATTGTGCCTTCCCGCTTGACACCGGAAATCCGTTATCCTGCCGCGGGCAATGCCCTGTATGTATTTGCCTTGCCGGATAATTGACAGTCTGGTAAAAAAACAACCATCAACGAACTGTCGAGACCCTGATTCACCCGGCAATGATCATTGCCGGGTGAATCAGTAGCAAGAGGGATGAGAGGATCAGTCAGCGGCGAAGCAGTAGAGCAAGCCAGCACCACCAACACTGATCAAAGCCTGCGGCGTGCATCCAGGAGTGCCATGGGAAGAGTTCCAGGGAGCACCGGGAATTTCAAAAGAGTAACGATCGTGGTGCCCAACCCAGGCGCTGCCTTCGTCATTACTGGTCCAATTGTTACAAGTCCTGTCCTGGTCCGGCGGGAATGCCGTTCCGTCCAGGCGCGAACCGGTGAGAATGTCATGCTCGGTGAAATCAGGAGTGCCATCGATACGTGAGGCAATCGGGTTGCCATTTTCATCCACGGCATGCTCATAGTTGATATTGGAATTGTCGTAATGCAAGCTGTCGAGATTGGTGGCAATGGTGACGCCCTTGGCGTTGACCCAGGGGCCAGCCCCGATACGATCACGGGCATTGACGGCATCGTTTCCCTGAGTACTCAGATAGGCCCGCCAGGTGCGATGACCGAAGCCCACGTTGCTTGCAAGAGCCTGGCAGTGGGCATCGGCGCCAGCCAGCCCTCCCAGGTTACCACCGTCGCCCAGGCCGACACTGGTAATGAAGAAGCCAAGTTGCGGAGCCTCTTCTCCATCCGGTTGCGCAGCATGGGCCGCTGACATGGACAGAAAGCCAAAAGTCGTGAGAGTGAGGATTGCTCTTTTGTGGTTCATTGGACTATATCTCCCCTGTGAGTGATGTCGCAGTGTATTTTCTCGGCAATGATCGCCTCAAAACGCAGCAGCAGCAAGCACCCAGCGGCAATACCCCATCAGGCTGCCCAAAAATGCTCCCTTCGGATCAAATGCCTGGCATTGTGGAGACCAAGCTCAGAGAAACCGTTTGAGTGTGCCGTAAAAGGTAGCCGATGTCGACAACTACATGGACAACAAGTATCATGGCAGCATTGGTTTACCCTACACGTCCGAGCTTCCGGCACCCCTCACTGTGAAATTCGACTGCCGGGATACAGGTCTAACCAGTAATAAGAAGCTGATTATTTTTTGAAATGAAAGGAAAGACACAATGAAAATAATAAACTGCAAGCGACTCTTTTCCATAGCGGTGCTGTCCGGCCTGTCCTTGACCTTCCCTGTTCAAGCCCACCACTCCCTGACGGGACAGTTTGATACCTCAGTAAGCTTTGATCTGCGTGGAACCATTACTGATCTGGATTGGACCAACCCGCATATTTGGCTTTACCTGGACGTCACCAATGACCAGGGTGAAGTTGAGAAGTGGGAATGTGAAATGGGGTCTCCCAACCAGTTGATTCGCCTGGGCTGGAAAAGGAGGACTTACCGATAGGTACCATCATTCGCACCCAGGCCAACCCAGCCCGCAACGGCAGCAATACCTGCAGCACTCGCGCCATTACGCTGGATGACGGCACTCCCGTTTTCTCCCGTGTCGGTGACCGCTAATAATTCTTGGGGGGACAACATACAATGAAACCAATAAAATTTATTTATTCCTCGATTATCACCGTCACCCTGGGTCTCAGCATGGGCCTGACCGCAAGCGCGCAGGACAGCGAAATTCCACGCCTGGCCAGTGGCAAACCCAACCTCAATGGCATATGGGAATTTCCCTATGTGCCCGACATGTCCAGGGGTAATGGCAGAAATCAGATCGGCGCTGGTGAAATGCCCTTTACCGAAGCCGGACGTTTGAACTTCGAGCGCTACAACCCCGAAGAGAATGACTACACCGGTGCCTGCCTGCCATTCGGTCATGTGCGCTCCATGAACTCACCCAACCCAGTGCAGTTCTTTCAGACCGACACAGATTTCGCCTATCTGTTTGAAGTCAACACCTGGCACCATGCCTTCAAGATTGGTGGTGAAGACATGAGAGACAGGATTCCCGCCACTTGGTATGGCAACTCTCATGCCGAGTGGGAAGGCGACACTCTGGTGGTCAATACCACCAACTATAATGGCAAAACCCGCCTGGATACGGTGGGCCATCCCCATAGCCACGTCATTACGGTAACTGAAAAATTTACCATGCGTGACGCGGATACCATCGATTATGAAATCATCATTGATGACCCTATCTACTACACCCAAACCTGGAGCAACCAGCGTATCTTCACCCGCATGCAGGATGGACTGGGTTTGCTGGAATACTCCTGCAATGAAAACAACAGGGGCTTCTGGGAAAACAGGATCAAGCTGCCTGACTACGACAACTGGCATACCTACTGATCCAAGCCTCATCCAGGTTCAAGCGTGAATCGAGCGGCACAGTAATGTGCCGCTCTTCGTTTCCAAACTTGCACCCTGGCCCTCTCCTCACATACCGCTGAGCACACCTCTCTCCACCTTCATCCCATAGGCTAGAGGCAGTTGTTGATCACGGAAGTTCGGGTATACTTCGCTCATGGAAGTCACTCTTTTTCCCAATCCACTCCGCCCTGGCATAGGCCTGAAACCCAAAAAAGAGGCGCAAAGGCCTTTGCTGCCACAACACGCCCGACTCTGCCCGGTACTGGAAGCAGGCAGCTCACTGGGCTATCTGGTTTACCCTGCTTTGGCCAACAATGAGCAATTCCACATTGGTTATGAGGGTGAAGGACTTTATCAGTTTGGCTACTCAGTAAACCCCACTGGGAAAAAATGGGAACAGATATTTTTCATCGATTATCAGCTGTCAATGGGCGGCATTGGCATGCGCAAGGAAGATGTGAAGTTGATGGTACCGGATGCGCCCGGCTTCAGGGACACAGCACGCACCATGGCACGCATGTTCATCGCCGTGGATGACCTTGGCACACCAGCGGGCGCGGTGACCTTAAGAGGCGCCTACAACTTCCAAACTCCTCCAGGCTGGGACACCGTGTACTCCGGCGTCATCAACAATACTGAACGCCCGGTTGCACCGGTTTTGGTAACCAGGGTTGAAACAGATTGGTATGTGCATGACTCTGAGTTCCGCTACGTTCTGGCGCCAGGCGACATCATTACGGTTTCACACAACCTGCCGGTAGGACAGGTGTTTTTCATCCCCAGGGAAGAAGTGAAATTCCGTGATGGCACTGAGGCAGAGCACAACCAACGCCGCGAAACCAGCAAGGCCTTTTTCGAAGAGAAACCCACCCATAAAATGAAAACCCCCTATGGGATGGAATACAGCCCGCTTTACCAGCGCATGAGCAGGGAGCACAAAAAAGCCAGCAGCGGCGCCAAGCCTGGGAAAGGGAATTCAAAAGGCAAGAAATAGAGCAGGTAAATTCTGGGCAATAAAAAACCCGGAGGCTATCCGGGTTTTTTATTGATCAAACTTCTGCAATCACCACACCAGCATCAGTTGATTCGCATTGGGTCGTAACCTGGCGAACAAACATCCACGATACAAATGGATTCCAAAGTACGCCCCTCTGGTGGTGCCTGCAAGCCTGCTTCAATCATCAATTGACGCAATACGGCGGCAGTCTCGGGATGGGCAATTGCCGACTGCACACCAACACGTACCAAGCCATCCGCGTAATCAATGGGTAACCAGGTATGAGAAGACAGTTCCGGGCTGCCGCGGTTATCGGTATTGCCAAAGTCACGGACATCCATTTTAGCGCCAGCTGCCACCAGAACCTTGACTACTTCCGTGGCTCCCTTGTGTGCCGCTCCGTGCAGGGCCACACGGCCGGTATCGGCCTGGAAATTGGGATCGATACCCAGGTCCAACAGGAACTTGATCGTCTCGACAGTCTGTTGCTCAGACCACTCAGTGGTTACACCTTCAACCCAGCCAATGCCAGCAGCCACGGCCAGGGGAGTGATCCCCAGTTCGGTATTGATGTGTGGATCAGCACCATACTCAAGCAAGAGTTTCAGCAGTGGCAAGTCACCTGATTGAGCCGCGCGCAGGAAGGCAGTTGCCCCTTCTTCGTTAAGCCATTGGTTGGTGAATACTGTGCGGGTCTCAGTACTCTCGATCATGCGAGCATTGGGATCAGCACCTGTGTCCAACAACAGTTTGATGTACTCAAGATCGTCCATGTCGGGCATCGGGGTTGGATAGTCGCCGCCCTCAAGATTGCGGTTGTCAGTGGCAAGGTACAAAGGCGTCCAGCCACCTTTGTTGGCAATATTCACATCCGCGCCGTTCTCAATCAGAAATTTACCCAATTGATAGTTACGGTTTTGAGTGGCTGCCAACAGTGGGCTCCAGCCATAGCGGGTAGTCTGATTGACGTCGGCTCCAGCTTCCAGCAATACACGGGCTGCCTCGATGGAGCCAGTGCGGGCCGCATACACCAGTGGGGTTAACTCTCCTCCATCCGGCTCTCTTTCCTGTCTTGCGAACCCAGCATTGCGGTTGTTGCCTTCTCCGGCAACCACGGCAAAGCCGATGCCCGCACGTTCAAAACGACCACAAATCACTTCCTCAGTCAGCTCCACGCCGGAGTCAACCAGGCTCTTTACTGCGGAATCGATATTGACACTGATGGCCACCTGTCTTTGCAGCAGCGCTAGATCCGGCGTAGGCTGTTCACAGATGGATACAATGGTCTGCCTGCTGACATTGATTCGCGGGTCTTCGGAGTTGCCCAGTGCAGCGGTACGACCATCGCGCATTACAGGCTTGGAGGTAGCGGCAATATTGGCGCCGCCAGCAATCAACAAGGAAATCACCTCGGCATGGCCCTGGTCGGCAGCCTGCATCAATGCAGTAGTGCCACGCTCGGTTTCGCTTGCATTGGGATCAGCACCATTATCAAGCAGCACCTTTACAGCATCCACACGACCTGAGCGCGCGGCCAGCATCAAGGGCCTGCGGCCAAGAGGCATGGATTCGTTGACATCGGCACCACCCCTGAGCAGGGTTTCCAGCATGGCTGCATCACCATGGGTAGCGGCCAACCACATTGGTGAGGAACCATTGCGATTGATGGCCGATGGATTGGCACCAGCTTCCAACAGGGCTCGGGCAAGTTCCACATCGCCATGGTAGGCAGCCCAATGCAAAGCCGTTGCGCCATCGGCCTGTACCGCATTGACATCCGCACCTGACTGCAGCAGGCTACGGGCAGCCGCGGTGTCACGCTGCATGGCGGCATCCGCCAATTCCGATGCGGCCGCAAAATTGACTGAGCCCGCCAGGGCCAGTGCGAGAGCGACAGTTCTCATTCCCACCATAGTCATCATTCCTTCAAGCTTTATCACGCGGGCACGACACGTGCCATCATTGACATGAAAAACAGCGATCATCTAATTCCCCGCGCCGACCGGTTTCGGACGGCGCGGGGAGGGATTTACAGATTTTCCAGCCTGCCGGTACTGTCACCGAAGCTTTCCAGATGGATGTCATATTGATCCAGAATGCTCAGCAACAGGTTGCCGGTGGAGGTAGTCTTGGTCGGATAAGCCAAGTGGCGTCCGCCCTTCATCTTACCGTTGTTGCCACCAAGGATGACGTGAGGCACGTCATAGTGCAGATGCTGGTTGGGGTTGCCCATGTTGCTGCCATAGAGCACCAGTGAGTGATCCAGCAGATTACCCTCACCTTCCTCAGTGCTCGCCAGCCTCTCGGCAAAGTAGGCGATCATCTTGCTGTGGTAATGGTTGATCTTGGAAAACTCTTCAATACGGGCAGGGTCTTCACCGTGGTGTGAGCCACCATGGAAGCCCAAGGTTGGCGCATCACTTTCAGGATAGACGCGGCCGGTCAGGTCACGGGCCATCAACATGGTGCCGACGCGAGTGATATCGGCCTGAAAGGCCAGTACTTGCAGGTCGAACATCAGCTTGATGTGATCATCGAAAGACTGTGGGATACCCGGAGGTACTGCAAAATCCTCAGGAGCCGCGGTGGTGGCGTTGGCTGCAATCTGCAGGCGACGCTCAATCTCGCGGACGTTTTCGGTGAAGGCATCCAGGCGGTGACGGTCGGGTACGCTGATTTCCTTGCGCATGTCCGTAATCTTGCCGTGGATGGAGTCCAGGATACTCTGGTTGCGCTCGCGGCGGGCGGCGCGCTGCTCTGGTGAACTGCCGCTGCCAAACATACGCTCGAACACCACTTGTGGGTTCAGCTCCATGGGCAGAGGCGTCGTGGGCGTAGCCCAGGAAATGGTGTTGGTATAGACGCAGCTATAGCCTTCACCACAGTTGCTGGAGCCGGAACCGGGGTCTTCCACGGACATTTCCAGAGACGGCAACAGCGACTCCCGACCAATCTTCTTGGCAATCACCTGATCAATGGTTTCACCGGCACGAACGTCGGCACCAGCAGTCTTCTTGGGTTTTTCAGCACACAGGAAGGCAGCTGCCACCCAGTGGTCGGCGCCGGTTTCGCCGGGAGGCGGCTCGGAGGAAGTGGCATGCAAGCCGGTCAGGATGGTCAACTGATCACGGAACTGGTCCAGGGGCCGCCAGATGTAAGGCAACTCGCCAGTCAGGGCACCTTCCTTCTCGGGCACCCAGTAGCCAGGAGCGGCGCCGTGTGGCACGAAGGCGCCGAAGAAGCGGGAAGGAGGTACCGCTGCGGTATTGGCCAGGGCGGTAGCGGCTGGAATCATGGCATCAAGCAGGGGAAGGCCGAGCGCCACTCCCGCGCCCCGCAACAAGCTGCGTCTATCAATGTGCTTCTTGGTAATAAACATTGGTTTACTCCTCACGCATAGCGGTTTTCTGGTTCATCGTAAACGCCGGGCTACGTACAACCGCCATCACCATGGATGAGAAGCGGTAGTCGTCCTCGGCAGCGTTTCGGGTGACATACCTGAGTAGTGGCATGTCCTCATACTCCAGGCCGCGGCCAACAGAGTAGGTCAACATCTTCTCGATGACAGTTTGGGCGAACAGGTCGCCATACTGCACGGTGATATCACGCAGGGTGGGGATACCGTCCAGCGGTGTGCCATCATTCATCTCTGCCGTCGCATCGATCGGCAGCCCTGAATCTGTGGTGCGCCATTGACCAACGGCGTTAAAGTTCTCCATGGCCAGGCCCATCGGCTCAAACAACATGTGGCAGGAGGCACAGGTTGGATTGATGCGGTGCGCTTCCAGGCGTGCACGCAAGGTTGTGGGAGCCTCGCCTTCGATTGGCGCCAAGTCGGTTTCAACGCCGGGGGGCGGCTCGGGGGGGCTCAGTCCCAGGAAGGTTTCCATGAACCACTTGCCACGCTTGATGGGCGATGTGCGGGCTGCCTCGGAAGTGATGGTCAGGAGGGCGCCCTTGCCCAGCAGGCCATGGCGCATCTCATACTCGGGTCCCAATTCAACACGGCGGAACTGCGAGCCATAGACGCCCGGAATGCCATAGTGCTTGGCCAACCTCTCGTTGACGAAGGTGTAATCCGCGGTCAGCAGGTCGAGGATGCTGCGGTCTTCGTGGATGATACTGGCAAAGAACAGCTCGATTTCCTGCTTGAAAGCCTGACGCAGGGTGCTGTCGAAGTCGGGGAATAGATCCACCACCGGTTCGCTGGCCTGCATGCCACGAACGTTGAGCCACTGCCCGGTAAAGTTCTCGATGAAGGCCTTGGAGCGCGGATCTTCGATCATCCGGCGTACTTGCTGTTGCAACACGTCGTCTTCATGCAGCTTGCCTTGGGATGCCAGGGCAACCAACTCGTCGTCTGGGATACTGCTCCAGAGGAAGAAGGAAAGACGCGATGCCAACTCAAGATCGCTGATTTTGTAAGGAGATCCGGCAACGGTTTCCAGCGGCTCAAGCTCAGAGCGGTAGATGAACTCTGGATCAGCCAGGATACGCTGAATGACAGCCTCCACGCCGTAGTCAAAGCTGCCACCCTCTTCCCGACCCACATCAAAAAAGCTCATCATCAAGCCAATGTCGGCCTCACTGGCGGGACGACGGAAGGCCTTGGACACCAGGGTCGAGGTGATTTCACGGGCACAGGCACGTTCTTCATTCGCACTTTGAGGATAACACTGGAAAATCTTGTCGCGGCTTTGGGTGGTAGCCGCGGGCATGCCATTGAAGGGGCCTTCAATGAACACCTGGCCCACGTGGGGGTAGAAAGTGTAACCGGAGATGGAGCCGGGCGAATTCATGGTCCGCACAAAGGATCTGTTCAGTCCAGTATCGGGCAGGTCACTGGTAGCCAGGAAGGTGACGCCAACCTTGTGGAAGCCAGCCTTGATGGGAATCGGGGGAGTCCTGCCGCCATCGCTGCGCTGGCTGCCGATTTCACTGTCCCAGTCATAAAGGTATACACGCTCACCATCAATGGTGACTTCCAGCTTCTCACCGCGGACGTTACCCAGTACAGCGGTAAAATAACCGGTCATGCCCTTGACAGTGAACACATACTCGCCGTCGGCCGGAAACTCGTGCTCGATCAACATGCCGCCGCGGGTACCAAAGGGCAGTCCTTCGATATGGGAATTCTGGGAGGTGTCATGGGGCACATCGAATACCGCCAGGGTGGGGGCAGTTTCAGTACCCACGGCCAGACGGCTGATCTTGCCAGCGGCGGAAAGATAGGCTTCCATCAGGGCCGGCGAGGTGGTCAGGGTGCCCGCCATATTGTCGAATCCATGACTGGAGTCATCAGGAGGCAGGAAGCTTGCGGCATTGATGTTGAGGCCCAGCAGGTCGCGGACAACATTGGTGTACTCTGTGCGATTCAATCTATGCAGCCCTGGCGCCGGCAAGTGCCAGTGGGCCATGGCTTCGCTGTCGATACCCTGTTCCAGGCTGGCTGCCAGACTCTGCATCACTTCGAAGCTGGGACGCGGCTCGCCAGCGGGGGGCATCATGCCGGAGCGCAGACGCTTGATCACCTTCTCGCCAAGGTCGGCAAACTCAGCCACGTTGTGGGCGGCAATGCCTTCCAGGTCGATGCCACCAGAGTAATCGTCGAAGTTATGACACTTGACACAGTACTCATTGAGAAGAGCCTCGCTGTCAACTCCTCCTTGTTGAGCCATCGCGGGATTCATGGCACCCAGGTACAGGCCCATCAGGGCAGCAATGGAGATGGATGGTTTGGCCAGGCCACGAGTAAAACTGGCGACAGCGCGGCTGGTTGACTTGAGGACGATCGGTAAGCCCATAACGTTTATGCCCCACAATTACAATTACAATAGCGTGTTCGCGTTTGTATACATTCTGGGCGGTATTTGGGCGACCCGGTAACGGCTGTATCCGGCCTTTTCCCTGTTTACCCCCCTCTTTCGATCCTTGAAGCATATACCGAGGGGCAGGCTTCGTCCAGCCAACCCACTCCCCACAGCGCCAGGATGGTCCCATTTTCACAATTCTTGCATTTTTTCGTTACTTGAAGGGGGGTGCCGAGGGAAAAACAGCCTGGATGCCGCACCAATTTATCAGCAAATCGAGCACTCTAAGTGCTTGATTTGCCGTGCAAGCATTGCGTACATGCGACGCAATACTGGCTTGAGAAAAGCCAGGAGGGACTTTTTCAACAAGATGACTGGTATCGCGGAGATGCCAGCCCTGGTTTGTGCAGCCACAGGAGAAGCGCGAGAAGACTCCCAGCGCAAGATTGTGGCGAGCCCGACAAGACTGGGATATCCCGAGGGGAGGGATGTACTTTCCACCTTCATCAGGCCAAGGAGAAAACCTTGATGGAGGCTACTAAGCCTGGTCATGCAAAACTTAGTAGCTGGAGACTTACGATGCATGCAGTGATTCGAAAGCCGCAGGAAAAGCACAGCCGAGACACCCCAGCCTCGTCGAGCCTGATTGACATTATTACTTGTCAGGCCAGTCAAGCTTGACGGCAGCGGTGTTGAAAACATCACACCGCGGCACTATCAGGTCAGCGCGCCCTATTTCTTGCGAGCAGCGGCTTTGCGAGCATCCTTGTAGGCCTTGTCCACGGCCTTGCGATGATTTTTCTCCATATCTGGATAAATGGCCATGGCTGCAGCTAAGGCATTTTCGTAGTCCGCCTGCCCGGCAAAACGCGCATGCATGTAGACAGAAAAGTCATCTTGCTTGTCAAAGGAAAGATCAGAGCTCTCGCGAATGAAATCCCATCCTCCTACTGCCGTCACAGCGGCCAGCTCCTTGGACTTGCCCTTGAGCGCACCTGCCGCCAGCCCGCCGAATGGTACCTTGGAAGCCAAGGCCCCGGCAGCTTTCTCACCCGCGACGGCACCGACCTGGGCGCCGGCCTGGGCACTGATGGCCTTCTCTGCCCACTCAGTGATATTGCCGTCACTACTGAATGGAAACACAAACTTGCCATCCGCGTCGGCCCGAGGCTCCGCCAGAAGCAGTTCGATTTCTCCCTGGTCAAGCAACTGCTGCACGTCCTGATATTTGTCCACAATCTGTTCCACCTGACCCAGCACAGCCTGGGCCTTGAGAAAGGTGCCCCAGTCCGCGGCCAGTGACAACATGCTGCCACAGCCAAGCAAGCCTGCAAGAATCAACGTTCCGGCTTTATTTTTCATTTTCAAGTCTCCAATGGCGGGGATTAAAAGAATGCGTGGTCACGCTGGAGACTATAGGGGGGAGGAGGAGACAGAACCATCCCCGGTATCGGGGGGGATGTTACCGATGGCTGCCCTCCGCGTGCCGCGCCTCATGAGCCAGCTGTCATTGCTTGCGACCCAAACCGCCGGCATAGCCGGTGAGACTGCCACCAACATTGTGTAGAACATTAACTATCCTCCACGCCATGCTCAAACAATAGGACTACCTTGTCACCTGCTTGGCAACACTGAAACAGCAGTTTATTCTTGCAATCCTCTATAAATCAGACTTGGGGAATGAATTGAAAAACATCAACCGACGACGCCTGCTGGCAGCCAGCCCGGCATTGGCGTTATCAACCTTCACATCCAAGGCATCGAAGCGCTGTATCGCGAAGTGAAGCACTACATCAGGGAGACTGTGACACTGACTGATTACGTCGCCGACGCGGCCGGCATAGCAGTGGTGATTCCCACCGTGTTCGAGTGCATCCTAGATTGGCCGGCTTCATTCTGGAACCGCGACCTCAAGGCCGGAGAGCGCCTCGAAATTGTAAGTTGGGGCTTCTACAAAGTCGAAGATGGCAAGTTCAAGCACATCAAGACCGTCCGCGCCGTGGCCGGCGAATGGACAATGGCGGGCTGAAGGCATGTCGAACATACCTGCCACATTTCCGTGGCTGATCCAATATGCTGTCAGCAATCCTGATGGGACAGGATGACTGAGAACTTGGAAAAAAGTTTATTCACCGGACTGTTAACAACCTGCTGGAAAACTGTTTTCAACAAGCCGTTAATCATCCTCACGCCCCCTGGAAAAAAGCCGCCCCAGCCACCCCTTGGACTCCTGGCGCTGACGCGCCTGCAAGGCTTCCAGTTCCTGCCGCTTGGCATGCAGATCCAACATTGAACGGGCCAGTTCGGGGTGTTCCAGGGCCAACTCTCTGATTTTGGTGTTGAAGGCCTCCTGCTTGTGGCGGTTTTCAAACCAGATCTGCTCATCCGGTTTCTGCAGAATGCCAAGCTGGAGAAAATCCTGGGCGTTACGCGAACGCTCCCTGTCGATGTAAGCGGGCACGCATTCCCGATCCGGAATCTTGCTGCCGGTGACGATGACCGAACGGCACACCACCCTGAAATCACTGTTGTCATTGAGCTGGTTGAACAGACCGTACATGTGTTCCTCGGCCCTTTCGATGTCACGAAGCAAAAAGCGCAGCGGACGCTGGCCGGTGACTTCGATTTCCTCGATGGGGCGCCCCGGCACCAAATCAACTGCACCAGCCGTGTCCGCCTCGGATGTCTGTGGATCTGGCTCCTGCGCCATCAACCCAGACATCCATGCCAGGCATAGAGCCAACAGCAGCAGTCGGCATCCGCCTGCAATCTGCTTCGTTATTATTATCCTTGCCATGTTATTCCCCAATGCCAACACCGGCTGGAAATACCCAGGATCACCTTTCCCAACAAGAGGTTATTTATACACGGGGTCGGTCGACGGCCAGAACCGTGCCGTGGCAATCGGCAACCCCTTGAAAAATGCATTGATGAAATGAATCTCGCCACCCCATACCTTGAATGCCTCGAAAGTGACCAGGGCATTGCCCACCCCGTAAGAGTCGCCGGTATGACCGAAATTCATCCACAGCAGCACCACGCCGTTTTCCCGGTCCACCGAGGCAACGCTGGCAATGATGCCGGGGTGTACGATGATGTTCTGTTCATACATGCCACAGTCTTCACGGCCACAGCCCTCCCCAGCGGTGATCCAGCCATTCTCGACACGGTAGGCCGCATCCGCGAAGGGCGTGCGGCCATCGATGAAACTACCGATGCGCAGACCTTCGGCATAGGTCAGCGCGGTTTCCACCATGGCTTGGCGGGACATAGCCTGCCCCACTGGAATGGGATCATTCATGCCTTTGATCGGCGCGCCCAGCTCCGTTGGCTGAAAGCGGGATTGCGGCGTCACCCGTTGCACCAAGGTTTCGATGCCGGCGATGCTGGTGCCCTGAAGATGCAACAAGACCGACAGCAATATCTGATTCTCTCCTTCCCACAGTGCCACATGACTGGCGGCCACCTGTTTTTCAAGATCGAGATAGTCCTGACGGAATGCCTGCTTTCCGGTGACGGTTTGCCACAGCCCCTCGCCAAGCGCCAGGGACTGCGAGTCCTCGGTGAACTTCACCTTGTCGGCCAAGGGCAGACTGCCCGGATCATGGGCCACCAGGGCGTCGACATATCGGCCGATGAGACCACTCATGCACTGACGGTCACAATCCTGCGCAACGGCGGGCATCACCCCAAGAAATGACAACAAGGAAAGCAACAACGGCACGGCATGCTTGAATGGCTGATGTGAACGGGTAGCGAACATGATTGCTCCAAATATTGTCATTATTATTGATCCTTGCTCCTGCCGGTCGACGGCAAGTCGAATCACGGCAAATTACATGATTGCCAGCGTAATGCCTGATTGACGAAGTCGCAATTGTATTGACAGGTAAACAACAGACGCGCTTCCTGCAAGCGAACAATATAATAAAAGCTTGCCAATGGGTACCTTGCCGTCAGCTCAATAGACGGGCAAGGCCTCCACCTCGGCATCGGAAAACGTATCCGCTTCATCCTCCTCCGCCACACTATGCGCCATCAGTCCATGGGCATATAATCGGCCCAAAACAACAATAAGTGGGATCACTCATGCATCGCCTTATACAGTTTCTGCTTGCCCTGTCCGCCGCCCTCCTCGTCCCCCTCACAGCCCACGCACAGATTTCCTGCACCCGTGGTGGTCTGCAAAACGCCGTCAACCTGTACCTTGAGGCCCAGGCCAGCGGGGATTTCAGCAACCTGCCGCTGGCGGCTGGCGTGGGGTACTGGCTCTTCAACGCCGATGCCTACCTGCAATATTCTTCCACCGAGGACTGGGGTCCCATTCCCGCCGAGCAGCGAGATACCCGCGGCACTCTGGTCAGTGGCCCCAACGGCGGCAGTGGCGCTCCCGATACGCACCTGTTCCGGGTGGAAAACGGCAAGCTGCGTTATGTGCACACTCTGACTCACCTATTGCAGGCAAATTTTCAGGGAAACTGAACGAAAGCATCGATTGTGCCTA
>JBJHAY010000003.1:22117-25336 GCA_050485205.1 Gammaproteobacteria bacterium | reverse complement strand
TGCTCAGGTTGTGGCATGAGTTGCAGGAAATGAAGCCGGACTTGGAAAGCCTGGGATCGAAATACAGCTTCTTGCCCAGTTCCACCATGCCCTCATCAAGCCCCTTGGGCTGCTGGATTGGCTGTATGGGCTCATTCGCCGCGGCCAGGCCTGCCAGCAGCAAGCCAGACAACAGCATGGTCGAAGAGATGATTTTCACGATAGTAACCTCCGGTATTGATGTTGGAGGCAACTGTAGCCGACGCCTATCAATAAATAAAGTTAATCGTTTATATTAAAACGATACTTTTTGACTAACATCAATTGCGCGGCTTACCTCAAGGACAAACCAGAGACCAAGCACTAATCAATCAGACAGGTGACCGAGAAGGCGCAGTATCGCGCTCCAAGGCGCGCCACAGGCAATACATCACGCAAAGCAGCAGCACACAGAATGGCAGGCCCATGCTCACCGCCCCTGCCTGCAGGGCACCGAGGCCACCGATCCACAGCAGCATGGCTGCCAGCAAGCCCTCCAGACTGGCCCAGAACACCCGTTGCCAGGCCGGAGGTTCGGGATTGCCACCGCTGGCGAGCATGTCCACCACCAGTGAGCCGGAATCGGAAGAGGTGATGAAGAACACCACCACCAGCGTGATCGTGATCAGGGAAGTGAACTGCTGAAAGGGGAAGGCCTGGATAAAGGCGAAAATCGCCATGCTGCTGTCCCTCGCCACGACATCCGCCAACTGCACCCCACCCGCCAGAATCTCCCTCAGCGCGGCACCGCCGAAGATGCCGAACCACAACAAGGCAATCAAGGTGGGAGCCAGCAGTACCCCAATGGCAAACTCCCGCAGACTGCGCCCCTCTGAAATGCGGGCGATGAAGGTAGAGACGAAGGGCGCCCAGGACAGCCACCAGGCCCAGTAGAACAGCGTCCAGTTTTGTTGCCACTCGATGGAGCGGAAGGGGTGGGTACGCAAGCCCTGGCCAAGCGCACTTTGCAGATAATTGCCCAGCAGGTCGGGCAGCCCCCGCAGCAAGGCGGCGGTGGGTCCCGCCAGCAATACAAACAACAGCAGCAAGGCTGCCAGCACCATGTTGGCTTCGCTGAGACGACGGATGCCCTTGTCCAGGCCCGCCAGCAGGGAGGCGATCGCCGCCAATGTCACCAAGACGATCACCAGTATCTGCACGGGCACCGACTGCGGCCACTGAAACAGACTGTTGAGCCCGGCGTTGATCTGAATCGCGCCCAGTCCCAGGGAAGTGGCCAAGCCAAACAAGGTTCCCAGCACCGCCAGGGTGTCGACGAGTTTGCCCGGCACACGGTGGGTATAGGAGCCCAGCAGTGGTTGCAAGGTGGAACGAAGCGCCAGCGGCTGCTGCCTGCAGTAATGACAATATGCCAGGGCCATGCCCAGCACCGCGTAAATCGCCCAGGCATGCAGACCCCAGTGGAACAGCGTGATACGCAAGGCCTCCCTGGCCGCGGCGGCGTCATCCGGCGTGCCTGGGGGAGGTTCCAGAAAATGCAGTACCGGTTCCGCCACCCCGAAAAACACCAGGCCGATGCCCATGCCGGCGCTGAACAACATCGACAACCAGGACAGCCTGCTGTAGCGCGGCCTGGCCTCCGGCCCACCCAGCCGCACATCACCAAATCTGGAACAGGCGATATAGATCACAAAGAACAGCATCACCGTGACTGTCAGAGAAAACAGCCAGGCAAAATATTCCGCGATGGCCGCCTGCACCCCCAACAGCAAGTCACGCAGCGCGGGCAAGTCCCACAACGCCAGCGCAAGCATGGCCACTGATGCCGCAAGCACCAGACCGAAGATCAGTGGATCAGCGGAGAATCCGCGCCCGTGCCTGTTCATGGCCGCTGCTTCAGGACTTGGTCAGCCCCCTGGAAAAGTGCAGGATGCCCCAGGCAAGATAACCGGCATCCGCGGCATCGACCCAGTGTTCCAAACCCTTGATCATGCGATCGATATAGGCGCTTGAAATATCGCCACTGAGCTTGTCACGCTCACTGATCAATCTGCGCTTGACCTGGCTGTAATGGGTGCGAAGGTGGCTGGTGTGTTCCTCTATCGATTCCTCCTTGAAGCCCCGCTTGGCCATGGCCTCGCGGTAATAGCGGATTGAAGCGAGGGAGCTCAGGGACAAGCGCTCGTAGACCGGCTGCAACACACCACTGGGGCAGTCATCTGCCTGCATCGGGTCGGTAAAGATCACTTCACCGGCTGGCGCCAGCACACGATTGATCTCATCCATGATACGGTCCCGGTCGTCACTGTGCAGAAAGGAGTCCTGTGACCAGATGATGTCGACGCTGCCATCATCCATGGGGATATCCTCGAAGCTGCCATGCAGGACTGTTACCCTGTCATCAAGTCCCTGGGTGGCATTGAGCTTGATATTGCGCTGATTCTGTACTGCGCTGAGATTGAGACAGGTGACCCTGCAACCACTGCCTTGCGCCAGATAACGCGCGGCACCACCGTAACCTGCTCCCAGATCCAATACCCGGCTGTCCGGGCCAAGCGTGCGCAATGCCTTCGCCATGGCACTCACCGTGCGGCGGCTGGCTTCCTCGATGGGCATGCCCAGTTCATAGAGCCCGATATGAATGTCCTCGCCACCCCAGACGGCGGCGTAAAAGGCATCGGCGTCCTGGC
Source organism: Gammaproteobacteria bacterium (assembly GCA_050485205.1). Classification (GTDB taxonomy): domain Bacteria; phylum Pseudomonadota; class Gammaproteobacteria; order Pseudomonadales; family Pseudohongiellaceae; genus JAVVEZ01. The sequence continues at coordinate 22,667 of JBJHAY010000003.1, read as the reverse complement.
TGTCGTAATAATCCTCGGCCACCGCCTCGGCATGATTGCGTGGTTTTTGCGCCGCTTTAGCTTGGGTCATAACTTTTCTCCGCCACATGAATGAAAAAGTCAGGCTCGCCTTCCTGGTAACCCTTCTGGAAATCACCAAAGGTTTCGATCTTGCGGAACCCGGCCTCGCTGATCAAACGCCTGGTGTAGGACTTGCGCAAGGGGTACATATTCAAGTAATGGACTGATCCGTCATCAAAGGCATACTCAAAGCGTGCCAAGCCGTCATCCACATGAATCGGCCTGGCGGAAACCCGGTTGCCACAGTAGTAATACTTGTGTTTGGTGGAGAATCCGTTGTCGAGAATATTGTCATAGTTGCGTTGATCGAGAATCAGAATACCGTCGTGCTTCAGCACCGAGTAGGCCCCCGACCCGTTGACCTCGAAGGTGACCTCCTTGATGCCCCCGACGGGGTTCTCGCTGACGCTCAGGCGGTTGACCTTCCACCGCCGTCCCTCCGCAAAGCGCACGTACATCCGCTCGAGCTCACCGGCGAACAGCCCGGCTT
>JBJHAY010000003.1:0-22107 GCA_050485205.1 Gammaproteobacteria bacterium | reverse complement strand
CTTCAGCACCGAGTAGAACTCAGCCAAGGCACGCCGCCTGTCATGTTCATCGAACAGATGGGTGAAGGAATTGCCGAGACAGATCACCGCGTCATACTGTTCCTCCACATCCTGATTGAGCCAACGCCAGTCGGCATGAATGGTGCGCATCACATAGCCGCGCTTCTTGGCATTCTCAAAGGCCTTGACCAACATCTGGGCGTTGCCATCGGCACTGGTCACGTTGAAATCCGCCTCCAATAATTGCACTGAATGAAAACCGGTGCCGGCTGCCACATCCAGAACCTTGACCTTGCCGCGGCTGGCCAGTTGTTCAATAAAAAAGCGCCCTTCTCCCTCGGCGCGCTGTTTCCAATCGATCAGTTCGTCCCACCTGTTGACGAATTTTTCTACATACTCCGCCTGGTAGTGATTGGTATCCCGGACTTCTATCGGGTCCTCCCCGAATAACTGTTCCTTGGGAATTTCATTAAGGGTCAGCACTTGATTGCCCTTTTCCGCCAAAGCATCGAGCTTGTCGATTCTTGCCGCCTTACCACCAGCCATATCTTGCCTCCTGGAGTAGTCGTGAATGGGACGGAAGCATGCGGACTGAGCACATGCCCTACCGCCAGTTAAGAAAAAAAGCAGCCCTTGCGGTCTTCTGTCGAAGCCCACAATGATTAGTCATGTAATTTTATCTTTCTTGGAAAGAATAAGGACGATAAATGTAATTTCAATATTTTCAATGTGTTGTTTGAATTACATACATCAATAAGCAGAAACAATCTGTAATATATGCATAGTGTACTAAATTTAAATAATAATGAAAGTCCTCTATCAAGATTGATAGGGAATTGATGTGGGCGGTAACATGATCCCTACTGCAGCCAGGTATCAATCAACATGCAACACAAGCAGCTTGAAGAAGTGCTGATTTCCCTGCGCAAAATCATCCGCGCCACCGACATCCATTCCCGCAACCTGATCAAGTCCACAGGCCTCACCGCGCCACAATTACTGTTGCTCAGAACCATTCGGGAACAAGGCAGATGCAGCATCAGCCAGTTGGCCCGGCGCATGAGTCTGAGTCAGGCCACCGTGACACTGATCATCGACCGTCTGGAAAGCCGCGATTATCTGTTCCGCAGCAGGTCCAGCCACGACAAGCGTCGGGTCGAAGTAATCCTGACGGAGAAAGGAGAAGACATCAGCAGGCGGGCCCCGCCGCCACTGCAAGCCAGCTTTGCCCGCGAATTCGAAAACCTGGAAAGCTGGGAAAGGTACATGATTCTCAGCGCCCTGCAGCGCGTGGCCCACATGATGCAAGCCGATGACATCGACGCCTCGCCAGTACTCGATGTAGGCAACCTGGACCGGTCGAGCGAAGGAGAGTAAGCGCCGGATACACTCTCATCACCGCGACACCCTGCTTAATCCTGGCTTGGGAACTGCCAGGACGGTCTTTTCCCTACAGGAGAAGTATTGTGCCCATCTGCCGTGACTGTCAGCAGCGACGCGCCTGAAAAAAACCACTGATCAAATTGCCACAGTCCTGTGCCAGAACACCCTCTTGCCAGCGCACCCGGTGATTGAGATGGGGCAGGTCCAGCAAGCCGCAATGACTCACCACCGCGCCAGCGCGCGGTTCCCTGGCGCCAAACACCAGGCGCGCCACCCGTGCGTGTACCAAGGCGCCGGCGCACATGGCGCAAGGCTCGATGGTGACGTAAAGGGTAGTTGCCGGCAGACGGTAATTGCCGACCCTGGCAGCTGCCTGCCGCAGCGCCACTACTTCGGCATGGGCAGTGGGGTCGGCAGCGCTTATGACTTGGTTGGCGCCGGCACCAATGATTTCTCCATCCAGCACCAGGACAGCGCCCACCGGTACTTCTCCCGCCTCCCCGGCTTGCCGGGCAAGAGCAAGGGCGTGGGCCATCCAATAGGCATCCGCAGCTTCCTGCTCAGTGAGCGCCTGCCCAGGAGGAGTGACGCCTGCTCCGGCCATCAAGATACCTTGGCCCGCTCCAGCACCTTGGGCACATCCCCAAGTTCTTCTCGCACTGCCACGGCCAGGCCTTGCACCAGGGCATTGAGTCCAAAGTCAAAACTACGCTGGAAATCAAACATGGACTTGAGATACTCATGCATGGATGGATTCTGATCATAAAGCGTCCACCCCATGACGAAGGCAATTACCGCCGCCTCGCATTCCAAGGCAGTTTCCTTGTTGAGGCCGGCTCGCACCAGGGGCCTGGAGATCATGCTGGCACGCAGTTCAGGGCTGGGCACCGCCGGCTTGGCAATGGCGAACAGCCTGGCGGAATCGCGGCAGGCTGCCAGACATTGACGCAGCGACTGCCCAAGATCCAGCAGGGCGGACTGCCAGTCATCATGGCCTTCCAGGGCACGATAGGCATTAAGGTAGATTCGATTGGACATGACTCGAAACAACTCATCCTTGTCATTGAAGTGCCAATACAGCGCGGTGGCACTCACCGAGAGACGGGCGGCTAGCGCCCTCATGTTGAATTTGTCGAGTCCTATCTCATTGAGCAAGGCAAAGGCTTCGTCGACAATGAGTTCTTTTTCCAGTTTGGTCGCCATGGCGCAATTCTCATGATTGTTTGGCGTAATACAGGTGGCGCTATTCTAACCACAGGTAGTATCATATTGACACCTTAACAGCGTTAAGTTACTGTTCAGCCCAAGCTGAAATTGCACCAATTAGAACCAGAGGCAGGTCATCATGGACAAGCTTGACACCCAAAGCGAGCAGCCGGTGGTAGAACGCTGGAGAAGTCGTGGTTGCAGGCTTTTGTGTACGCTGATGCTGCCCCTGGGGCTGCAGGCGTGTGACAATCATCGACAAGTGGCGACCAGCCTTGATTTCAACTGGGACATCCGCCCCATCCTTTCCGAGAACTGCTTCCTGTGCCACGGCCCGGATCCCGAAGGTCAGAAAGCCGGGCTGCGGCTGGACTTGCGTGAGTTCGCCGTGGCCGAGTTGCCGGAAAAACCAGGGCGCTACGCCGTCATTCCTGGCGATCCCGATGCCAGTGAATTGATCCGCCGCATCAGCGCGGCCGATCCCGACGAGCGCATGCCTCCACCCAGCAGCCATAAAACCCTGACAGATGAGGACATCGACACCCTGCGCCAGTGGATCGCCGAGGGCGCCGAGTACAAACCACACTGGGCCTTCATCGCCCCCACGACTACAGAAATTCCCAGCAGCCCATTCAATGCCGAAGCCAGTCCCATCGACAGCTTCATTCATCAAGGCTTGGCCCAGGCAAACCTGGAACCGGCGGCGCAAGCCGACAAGGCTGCCCTGATCAATCGCGCCAGCCTCACCCTGACCGGCTTGCCACCCACCCTGGCACAAGTGGATGCATTCATTGCCGACGACAACCCGGATGCCTATGAGCAACTGTTGGAACGTTTGCTGGCCTCCCCAGCCTATGCGGAACACATGGCTGGCTACTGGCTGGACCTGGCGCGCTGGGCCGACAGTGACGGCTTTCTGGACGACCACCACGACCGCTTCCTCTGGCCCTGGCGCGACTGGGTGATTCAGGCCTTTGCCGACAACATGCCTTTCGATCAGTTCGGCACCTGGCAACTGGCGGGAGACCTGTTGCCCAACCCCAGCCGCGAGCAGATTCTCGCCACCACTTACCTGCGCCTGGGCAAGCGCACCACGGAAAACGGCGCCATCGAAGCGGAATACCGGGCGGAAACCTTGGTGGAACGCACCGACAACGCCCTCGGCACCGCCTTCCTCGGTCTCACCCTGGGCTGCGCCCGCTGCCACGATCACCGCTACGATTCCATCAGCCACCAGGCTTACTACCAGCTTGGCGCCTTTTTCAACAGCCACAATGAGCCTGCGGTCTATGCCCCCGGATTCAGTGGTATCCAGGGCGGCCCCACCCTGCCCTGGATGGACGCCGACAGCGAAGTCAGAGTAGCGGCGGCGGAAGCAACCGTGGACGAAGCCCTGAACAGCCATCGCCAGGCTGTGGATGCCAGTCGCCAGGCCGCGCTGGCGACGGTGCAAGGCCGTCTTGACGATGAAGACTTCTCCACCTGGGCCTTGGCACAGGTGACACAGGCCTTGACCCGCAACCTGGATGCCCACTACCCCCTGGACCAGGAAACACCGGCCAGTCTGCACGATCTGCCCACGCCCAGGGAGCGGCGCATTCCTCCGGCCACCATCAACAGCATCGGTGACGGCCCCTATGCCCCGGCGCCACCTGCCGCCGATGAAACGCCAGCCGCCCGTGAACAGCGGGAACTTTTGGCGCGGGTGCCACGCAATTACAACGCCGAACAGTTACAGCTATCCCCGGCCACCAACCCGGCGGTGCCACCCGCCGTATTGCAAGCTCCCATTTTCACGGCGGGCATCCAAGGGCAGGCCCTGGTATTCGATGACAACAACAAAGGCTTTCTGGGCAAGGACGTGGGCTGGTTCAACCGCACTCAGCCCTTCAGCCTGGACTTCTGGTTTCTGCCCGCCCGCCACTACCAGGATGTCACCCTGCTCAACCACCGCGCCGAACAGAATTCAGGCCTCACCGGCTACCAACTGACCGTGGAGGATGGACGGCCACGGGTATCCCTGGCCCATGCGCCACCAGCCAACATGATTTCCCTGCTCAGCGAGACCAGCCTGCCAGTGGGCGAGTGGTCACAGATCACCCTCACCTATGACGGCAGCAGTCAAGCCGCTGGTGTCAAACTCTATCTGAATGGCAGCACGCTTCCTCTGCGGGTGGAACAGGACAACCTCAGCCGCGCCATCCTGCCCTGGACCACTGGTGACATCTTCGATCCCTTTGTGGGGCTGGCCTTTGGCACCCGCTTTCGGGCGCGCTCCCCAGTGGGGGGCGCCCTGGACGAAATCCGGGTCTATTCGCGGCAACTGCACCCCCTCGAAGTCAAGCGCTTGCATGACGAGGACAGTCTCTTGGCCCAGGACCGGGAAGAACTGATCAGCGGCCTCGCCGACATCATCGCCGCGGCTGACAGCGCGGTGGTGGAAGCGGCCAACTCCCTGATCAGCGCCAGGGAGGCCCATGATGTGCTGGTGACCGCCGTGCCCCAGGTGCTGGTGATGGCGGAAGCACCGCAAGCACCGCCCACCCACATACTGGAACGCGGTGTCTACAATGCCCTCGGCGAACAGGTCCACCCCCGCGGCCTGGACAGTGTCTTTGCCTGGGATGAGAGCCTGCCCGCCAACCGCCTGGGCCTGACCCAGTGGCTGTTCGACCCACGCCACCCTCTCACCGCACGGGTGTTCGTCAACCGTATCTGGCAAATGCACTTCGGCCGCGGCCTGGTGGAGACCGCCGAGGATTTCGGCTCCCAGGGTGCCATCCCCAGCCACCCCGAATTACTGGACTGGCTGGCGCTGCGCTTCATGGAATCCGGCTGGGATGTGAAAGCCCTGCACAAGGAGATTCTTATGTCCGCCAGCTACCGCCAGGACTCCACCATCACCCCGCCACTGGCACAACTGGACCCCGCCAACACCCTGCTGGCGCGCGGACCGCGCTGGCGCATGCCGGCGGAAATGCTGCGTGATCATGCCCTGGCGGTCAGCGGCCTGCTGTTGCCGGCAGTGGGTGGCCCCAGCACTTATCCTTACCAACCCGAAGGGATCTGGAATCCGCTCAACAGTTTCTACCCCTATCCCGAAGCGGACAGGGTTGGCGCCGACCAACATCACCGCCGCAGCCTCTATACCTTCGTCAAACGCAATGCGGTGCACCCGGCCATGCAAGTATTCGACTTTCATGGCCGCGGCGAGAGCCGGGCACGCCGCACCCGGGCCAACACCCCGCTGCAGGCGCTCAATCTGTTCAACGATCCCCAATTCGTGGAAGCCTATCGTCTGCTCGCCACCCGGGTGCTGCGGGAAAGCAATGAAGGCGATAGCGCCATCGCCCATCTCTACCGGATCGCCACCCGCGACCACGCCAGTGAGAACCAGTTGCAGGCCTTGCACAAACTATTTCATGACCAATGGGTACAATTCTCGGAAGACCCGGACAAGGCCATGGCGCTGCTGAGCACCGGCATCACCGTCGTGGCCGACGACCTGGATCAGGCCACACTGGCCGCCATGACCCAGGTGGCGGCCGTGGTACTCAACAGTCCCGACGCCTACAGCGTGAGGTAAGCCAGCATGACCAAACCACAGCAGCCTTCCAGCTTTGATGACGACAGGCGCCGCTTTCTGCTCAACAGTGGCATGGGCCTGGGTGCCGCCGCGCTGCTGGAGTTGATGTCACCGGGCATCATGGCGCAACCGGCGCCTATCGCCGCCATCAATACCGGCGCCCTCGGCAGCGGTCACTTCCCTGCCCGTGCCAAGCGTGTGATCTGCCTGCATATGCTGGGGGCCATCTCCCATGTCGACACTTTCGACTACAAACCCAGGTTGCGGGAGATGCACGGCCAGGACATTCCGCCCTCGGTGCGTGAAACCCAGCGTCTGTCCACCATGTCCGGCGGTCAGAACGCCTTCCCGATTCTGGGGCCTCTGGCTGAATTTCGTCAGCATGGCCAGAGCGGCGCCTGGGTCAGCGATCTGCTGCCTCACATTGGCGTCATCGCCGATGAGCTGTGCTTCATCAAGAGCGTTCACACCGAACATGTGAATCACGACCCGGCATCCAAATTCCTCCATACCGGCTTCCAGATCGCTGGCCGCCCCTCCACCGGCGCCTGGATCAGCCATGCCCTGGGCTCTGACAACCGCGACCTGCCCAACTACATCGTCATGAGTTCCGGCATCTCCCAGGGTGTGCCCCAGGACGCCGCCAACTGGGGAGCAGGCTTTTTGCCCTCGCATCACCAGGGAGTTGAATTCCGCGCCGCCGCCGATCCCGTGCTCTATGTCAACAATCCTCCCGGCATCACCAAGGCTGACCGCCGCGCCATGTTGGATGCCCTTGACAGCGTGGCCGGAGAGCAGTTGTCCCAGTCCGGCGACGCGGAAATCCTGTCGCGTCTGAGCCAGTACGAAATGGCGCACCGGATGCAGGACTCAGTGCCCGCCATCGCCGACATCAGCGACGAACCCGCCTACATCCTCGACATGTATGGACCCGATGTGCACATACCCGGCACCTTCGCCCGCAACTGTCTGATCGCGCGCCGCCTTTGTGAACGTAACGTCAAATATCAGACCCTGTTCGCCATGGGCTGGGATCACCATCTGTCGATCAGGGCCAACCTGCCGCTGCGCTGCCGCGAGGTGGATCGTCCCGCCGCCGCCCTGGTGCTGGACCTGAAGCAGCGCGGTCTGCTGGACGACACCCTGGTGATGTTCGGCGGCGAATTCGGCCGCACGCCCTTCGCCCAGGGAGATATCAACAATGCCATTGCCGGCCGCGACCATCACGGTGGCGCCTTCACCTGGTGGTTCGCCGGTGGTGGTGTCAAGCCCGGCCACAGCCACGGCGAAACCGACGACTTCGCCTACAACGTGGTGCGCGACCCGGTTCATATCCACGATCTCAACGCCACCCTGCTGCACCTGCTCGGCATCGACCATGAACGCCTCACCTACCGTTTTCAGGGGCGCGATTTCCGTCTCACTGACGTACATGGCAAGGTGGTGCGGGAGATTCTGGCATGAAAACCACCATCGCCACGCTGTTGCTGGCACTGACCATTGCGTTGCTGGCCTCGTACATTCTGCCGCTGCCACCCTGGCCAGAATCAGAATCGGCGCACGAAGCCACCACCGATCTGAGCCAGCTCGATGTCTACCAGGATATCGTTCAACCCATTCTGGAACGGCGCTGCGGCACCTGTCACAACCCCGACAAGCGCAGCGGCAGCCTGGATATTTCCAGTCATGCTGGTCTGCGCCGTGGTGGCGATTCCGGCCCCGCCATCAGCGCCGGCAATGCCCGCATCAGTCTGCTCATCGACCGCGTCACCCTGCCCAGGGATGACGAAGCCTTCATGCCCGCCGAAGGCCGCACGCCATTGAACGCCGCGCAAATAGAAATATTGTCATGGTGGATAGAGGCGGGGGCACCTGAGCAGGCAATGGTGTCATCCCTGGACATGGATGACACCATTGCCGCCTCTCTGGTGCAATTACTCGATGGGGATGACGACACCGCCTTGGCCATGACGCCGCCCGCGACCGCAGTGGAACCTGGGCTGGCCCTGGCGCTGTACGACGCCGGCTTCCTGTTCAGGCCAATAGCCCGTGGTGAAAGTGGGCTGATCATCGCCACCCATGCGCCAGGGCAAGCGTTTTCCAGCCAGCAGCTGGGCCTGCTGAGCTCCATTGCGCCCTACATTGTGGAACTGGATCTGCGCACCGCGGCGCTGGAACACCATCATCTGATGAGCCTGCCCGACATGCCCAGCCTGACCACACTCAATCTGGCCAACAATCGTCTGGGGAATGATGCCGCGTCATCCCTCATACGCTTCCAAGCATTGCAGCACCTGAATCTGAGTGGCAACCCCAAGATCAACAATGCCTCGCTGGAAATCCTGCTGGCATTGCCGACGCTGCAACGGCTCTATCTTTGGGGTACCAGCATCGACCCCGATGCGCTTGCCATGGCCGCCAGTGGCAATTCTGCCCTGGTGGTGGATACCGGTGCCGCGGGATTCGCTAGCGGGCTTGCTGACTAGCGCATTAATAAACAATAAGCCCGGCACTATTGAGGTGCCGGGTCAGTCATCACTGATTCAACCCTGGAAACGCTCGACCCTGATGGTGAAATCCGACCACTCCTTGATTTTGCCATCCCGGATCAGGAAGGTTCCCACCCCTTCCCAGATCAATGGGCGGGTGTCGGAGATGAATATGTCGATGCGATGATTCATCACCAGCGGGCCCCTGGCCCAGCTGTCGACGATGCGAAACTCGATGGCAGAGGAAGTATCAACCCAGGGCTGCATCTGATCGATCAAGGCCTGATGCCCGATCGCCGGCGGCGTTTCCTCGGTCATGCGGTAGACCGCGTCCTCACTCATGAAAGCTACCACCTGGCGCAGATCCAGGCTGGACCAGGCTTCGCAGAAACCGACGACGATGGCCAGATTGTCGGCTTCCTGGCCCGGTTCGATCAGGGCTTCTCCTGGCGGCTGGGCATTGGCCCTATTGAACAGCAAGCCACCCAGACCACTGAGACCAGAGGCCAGCATCATGCCTCCCCCTCCCAATACCAGGCGGCGCGTTGGCACCAGTGCCGATGCCGCTGAAATATTGCTTTGCTTGCTGTCTTGATCGTTCATACTGACTCCCCTGTTCTTCAATGGCTCCAAGTGTAATCAATTCAACATGAAAAATAAAAAGCAGTGTAATTTTTGCGCAATTCCCAGCGAAAGTTTATGGACAAATTGTCAAAAAGTGAGAGCTGGATACAAAGCATCATAAAAGTTTTTGACATGATTTTTCATTGGCGTTAGCATCCGGCCGAGGGCTGCACTTTATCTCTTGCTCCAATGGTCCATCCGGCTGGCTGCTGGATTGGTATCGTCGGCATGCTTGTTGATAAAGCTCTGCTGACAATAATAATGACAGGGGCATCTGCCACCATGATCATCCTGCTTCGCCCTCTTCCTCCCTACGTGTTATTTCTGATTCCGGCTTTGCATGGCTGGTTGTTACGCATCCAATCCCTGCCATGATGCCCTGCCTGTCATCAATGCTTGCTGTTGCCAATAACAATAATACTCAAATACTCGGGGGAAAATCCCATGGCCAGTCCAGCACAATTATTCGCATGCAACACCCGTTCCCTATCAGCCGCAGTCACCATGGCCAGTCTTGCCATGGCATTGCCAGGCCAGTCCTGGGGACAACAACAAGATTTACTGGAAGAAATCAGCATCACCGGTTCACGCATCATGTATACCTCTGGGATGAATACCCCAGTTCCGGTTACCTCTGTCACCACCCAGGAATTATTCGACTTTGATCCCGGCAATACCATCTCCCAACAACTGGATGCCCTGCCCCAATTTTTCAACAATGGCTCGCCTCAACGTGGCGACGGCGGCAACCCTGCCGTAGGTTCCGGGGGACCAGGCGCACTCAATATCCGCAATCTGAATGGCGCCGGCAGCGGCGCTGGCATCTCACGCACGCTGACGCTGTTGGATGGTGCCCGGGTGGTGCCCACGGACAAGCGAGGCACAGTCAATACCGACTTGTTTCCCACTGCGCTCATGCGCAGCGTTGATGTGGTGACTGGTGGCGCCTCAGCCGCCTATGGCGCCGATGCCTTGGGGGGGGTCGTCAACTTTGTCCTGGATCGGCAATTCGAGGGACTCAAGGTCAGCACCGGCGCCGGCATGCATGATTACAAGGGTGAGGCAAAACAATGGGAGGTTTCCATTGCTGGCGGCAAGGGCTTCGGACGCCTGCATGCAATTGGTTCAATAGAGTCCAGGCAGACCAACCAGGTGCAACCTGATCGTTACCGCTGGAAAAATGCCCAGCAACAGTGGGGTTATGTACTCAACCCTGAATGGAGCCCTGGCGCCCCCATGGGAGTACCACAGCGGCTGTCAATGCCCAATGTTGCAACCGTGAACAGCGCCCCCACCGGCTTGTTCCGGGGTACCGGCACGCCGCTGGATTGGCATAAATTCACCGTGGATGGCACTGGCATCGAGCCATTTGAGCTGGGCGACATGGCTTCCCTGCCCGGACAACCAGGCTCAACCGCCACCCTCATGGGAGGTCCGGAAGCAGATGTCAATTTCATTACGTCCAACGTGGGCCCCAATGGCATGGAGGCCATCAGCAGGTCAACTTTTGTCGCCTTGCAATATGAATTTACCGACAACTTCAAAGGCTTTGTGCAAGGCATGGCGGGTCGCACTGAATCCAACAACACATCCAACAACGCCAACTTTGTGTTCAACAATACCTGGGCACCGAGAATCGCCATCGACAATGCCTACCTGCCAGAGGAAGTAAGGCAGATCATGCTGGCCCATAACCTGTCTGAGATTCCAATACACAAAACCAGCGGGCAATTCGATGGCAGACCGGAAATCGGATCCAATCGGGAAGCCCGCAACGTCTTCACCCAGTGGCAATACAGTTTTGGCTTTGACTGGGCCTTCGCCGAGGGCTGGAACATGAGAGCTTCCTGGCAGCGTGGAGAATCCAAGCGCAACTCCCAGGCCATCAATCTCAAGCAAGTGGACCGCGCACACCTGGGAATGGATGCTGTACGCCATCCCGAAACCGGTGAAATCGTCTGCCGGGTGAACCTCTACAATCCCACCCTTGCGCAACTTGCTGAATCAGTGGCCGGCAGGATATCGTCTGTCCCCCTGAATCCATACGTGCCGGCCGGTGTGCCTGGAAATACCATTCCCCTGTCGGCGCCGGTAGAGCCTCAGGCCATTACCGACTGCGTGCCATACAACGTGCTGGGCAGCGGCAACATGAGCCAGGAAGCCATCGACTATGTGGGTACACTCAAGACACACTTGAGTAACGTGTACCAGGATTTTGCCGAGATACTGATTACCGGTACCCTCCACGAAGGCTGGGGAGCAGGCCCCATCGCCTTTGCCGGTGGTCTGACCTGGCGCGAGCAGGACTTTCTCGCCACGGCCCTGCCGGTGAGCGTGGATCTTCTTGGCCCTCCCATCAATGTGCCATCCCTGGGCATCAGGGGCATTGGACCAGGGTTCTCCGGTGGCAGCGGCAACCTGCACCTGTTCTCCGCAGCCCCCACCATCGGTGGGGATATGAATGTGTGGGAATGGTTTGCTGAAACCAGTGTTCCCTTGTGGGAATCAGGCAATGGTCAGCGAGCCACGGTGGACATGGCGTTCCGCCGTTCCGACTACAATCGCAGCGGCAATATCGACAGTTGGAAAATCGGCACCAATCTCGAAGTTACCGAAAGCCTGCGCTTTCGCATCACCCGTTCCCGGGATGTGCGTGAGCCAAGTTTTGCCGAGTTGTTCGATGCTCAGGGAGTCGGGCTTACCATCATGGACCCCAACTTCAATAACGAGAGCTACCTCACCAGTGGCATCCGTGGCGGCAATCCAAATCTGAGGCCAGAAGTCGCCAACACCAATACCGCGGGTTTCGTGTACCAGCCCTCCTTTGTTAGCTGGCTCGACGGCGTATCGCTGTCCCTCGACTGGTATGATGTGGATATTCGTGATGCTGTGGCCCAATTGGGAGGACAGCGCATCGTCGACGAGTGTGCTGCCGGCGTCGCTGCGTTATGTGCCATGATCACCCGCAGTCCCGAAACTGGCCAAGTGATCAATCTCAATGACGGTTTCCTCAATGTGGCAGCGGCGGCTGCCAGAGGAGTCGACATGGAAGTGATCTGGCGTGCCGAACCCAACTTCCTCAGCAATCATTCAGAGTCCTTCAACTTGCGCTGGCTGACTGGCTACATGATAGAGCGCTCTGACACCCCCTTGGGCGGGGTACCGCAGGACCGGGCCGGTGTGCTTGGGATGCCCAAGGTTACCTCCAACTTCACTGCCAACTATCGCGTCGATGCCTACTCTTTCCAGATAATGGCGCGCTTCGTGGATTCTGTGCGGCGCAATGTCTTGTGGGTGCAGGGACGGGATGTGGACGACAACACCATTGCCTCCATGACCTGGTTCAATGCCAGACTCGGCTACAACGGTGAGTTTTCCAATGGCGCCACTTATAACATTGGCTTCAATATTCAAAACATCTTCAACAAGGAACCCCCCATCTATGGCATGACCAATAACACCTACGACCAATTCGGACGGCGTTACAACTTGAGTTTCAACATGAGCATGTAAGCCGGCCTACGGCTTGCCAGAAAACACAATGCAGGATATCGTCACCGGTAGTCAGTATCCAGGGGGGGATATCCATGCATATACACTTGGCACTGGCTCAAGGTCTCCGTTGGCGGAGCACCTTGAGCTTGGCTTTATTCATGTTGCTGCCAGTACTGCCCGGCCTGGCTGGCGCTCAGGCAATCGAACTGCCTGCCTATGACAGCCTGCCTGATTGGAGTGGCACCTGGTCACGTCGTGGCGGCACCGTGTTTGATCGCAAAACCTGGACCCTTGATGGCAAGCCGGCCAGCCCTACTGATCCTGGCGCCGCGGTGGACGATCCCAACACCCGGGCCCATCCACCCTACACGCCTGAATACGAAGCCATTTATCAGCAACACCTGGCCCTGCGTGACAAAGGCCAGTTCCCCGACCCCCTGACCAGTTGCATCGCCCACGGCTTCCCGCGCATCTTCAATGTGCTGGCGCCGGTGGAGTTCGTGGTGAGGCCGGAACAGGTCTGGATTCTGGCAGAGCATACCCGCGCCACCATGCGCATCTTTACCGACGGCAGTTCACACCCGCCGGAGGAGGAGCGTTGGCACAACCTGTTCGGCCACTCCGTAGGTCATTGGGAAGACGACACCCTGGTCTTCACCACCGCGGCCCTGAAGGGCTGGCGTGACCGTGACAGCGTACTCGACCGCAGCGGCCTGGTACTCAGTGATCAGGCCAGCGCCACCACCAGGATTCGGCGGGTACAGGAAAGTGGTGGCAATGGCATGATGGAGGATCTGCTGCTGGTGGAAATCACCCTGGAAGACCCCCTGGCCCTGACAGCCCCCTGGGTGGTGGAAAAACGCTTCTACAAGGATCCACCGGGAACCCGCATCTTCGATTACGAATGCAATGAAAACAACAGAGCCATCGTCGATGAACAGGGCCGCAGCCTGATCATCGATGCGGACGGCAATGTGATCAATTATTGAGGAGCCGGCAATGAAACACAGTTCACGCAAATACTTCTGCTTGCCAGCCATCTTGCTGGCCATGACCACCACCATCGTCATGGCGCACCACTCCACCGTTGGACAGTTCACTGAGCAACCAGTAGAAATCAGCGGCGTGGTAAAAGAATTTCAATTCAAGAACCCGCACTCATGGATACAGGTGATGGTCACCGACGACAATGGCGTCGCCACCGAATGGAGCGTGGAGTGGGCCATCCCCAACATGCTGATGCGCCAGGGTTACAACCCGTCAACCTTCAGACCTGGCGACGAAGTCAGAATGCAACTGCGCCAGCACATCAGCGGCTCCCCCATGGGCGAGTTCGAGGGGGCATTGAAGGCTGATGGCAGGGTTATTGGGAAGTGGATTGAGTGAGGTACTTCACTCCCACTCAATAGTCGCCGGCGGCTTGCTGGAAATGTCGTAAGTAACCCGTGATACCTGGGGAATCTCGTTGATGATGCGGCTGGAGACTGTCTCCAGCAGGTCGTAGGGCAGGTGGGCCCAGCGGGCGGTCATGAAGTCGATGGTTTCCACCGCGCGCAGGCCGATGACGTAGGCGTAACGGCGGGCATCGCCCACCACGCCCACTGACTTGACTGGCAGGAACACGGCAAAGGCCTGGCTCACCTTGTGGTACCAGCCGGATTTGTGCAATTCCTCGATGAAGATGGCATCGGCGCGGCGCAAGGTATCGCAGTAGTCCTTTTTCACTTCCCCCAACACCCGCACGCCGAGGCCTGGGCCTGGGAAGGGGTGTCGATACACCATGTCATAGGGCAGCCCCAATTCCAGACCGATCTTTCTCACTTCGTCCTTGAACAGTTCGCGCAAGGGTTCGATCAAGGCCATTTTCATGGTCTCGGGCAGGCCGCCGACGTTGTGGTGGGATTTGATGACATGAGCCTTGCCGTGCTTGGCGCCGGCGGACTCGATGACGTCGGGATAGATGGTGCCCTGGGCCAACCACTTGACCTCTCCCAACTTTGTCGCTTCCTGATCAAACACCTCGATGAAGGTATTGCCGATGATCTTGCGCTTGGCTTCCGGATCAGCCACGCCAGCAAGGCGACCGAGAAAGATCTCCTCGGCATCGGCGCGAATTACCTTCACACCCATGTTGCGGGCGAACATTTCCATCACCTGGGTGCCTTCGTTGAGCCGCAGCAGACCATTGTCCACGAATACGCAGGTCAGCTGATCACCGATGGCCCTGTGCAGCAGAGCCGCCACCACCGAAGAGTCGACCCCACCGGAAAGCCCCAGCAATACCTTGCCATTACCAACCTTGGAACGAACGGTCTTGATTGCGTCCTCGACGATGTTGGCCGGGGTCCACAAGGCCTCGCAGGTACAGATATCGTGCACGAAGCGCTTGATGATCTGCTGACCTTCACGGGTGTGGGTGACTTCGGGATGGAACTGCAAGCCATAGAAGCCACGGCTCTCATCACACATGGCGGCGATGGGCGCGGTGTCGGTGGCGGCGATGACGCTGAAGCCAGGTGGCAGCGCTGTCACCTTGTCACCATGACTCATCCAGACATCATGGTAGATACGGCCAAATTCATCGATGCCGCCGTCGAGATTGCTCAGCAAACGGCTGATGCCGGTGACTTCGATACGGGCATAACCGAATTCGGAGGTGGGAGAGTTCTCCACCTTGCCACCCAGTTGCTCGGCCATGGTCTGCATGCCGTAGCAGATGCCCAACACGGGCAAGCCGCAGGTAAAAACATAGGACGGCGCCCTGGGTGAATTTTCCAGATTGGCGGATTCAGGACTGCCGGAAAGGATGATGCCCCGTGGCGCGAACTCCCTGAAAGCTTCCTCGGGAAAGTCGTGATGCTGGATTTCACAGTAGACCCCGGCCTCGCGCACCCGGCGCGCGATCAGTTGGGTGTACTGGGAACCGAAGTCGAGGATGAGGATTTTCTGGGCGTGAATGTTTTGATTCATGAAGTGGCCTGGGTGAAATCGCGAGTTGGGCTTGCTGGCTTGTAAGAATCCGGATTCAAGGGCTGCGGGGTCGCGAGCAGGGCTCGCTCCTACAGGGATGTGAGAGCTGGCGCCTGTCAGCCTACCCGGTAATTGGGAGCCTCCTTGGTGATGCTGACATCGTGAACGTGGCTTTCACTGACACCTGCCGAGGTGATTTTCACAAACTGCGGCTTGACCCGCATGTCGTCGATGGTGGCGCAGCCGGTGAGCCCCATGCTGGAACGCACACCGCCCACCAGTTGGAACACGATGGCGGACATTGGTCCCTTGTAGGGCACCCTGCCCTCGATGCCTTCCGGCACCAGCTTCTGTGCCCCCCCTTCCAGGTTCTGGAAGTATCGGTCACTTGAGCCGTGCGCCTTGGTCATGGCGCCCAGTGAGCCCATGCCGCGATAGGCCTTGTAGCTGCGGCCCTGATACAGCTCCACATCGCCCGGTGCTTCCTCGGTGCCCGCCAGCAGGCTGCCGATCATGACCACGTGGGCACCCGCGGCGATGGCCTTGGCCAAGTCTCCGGAGAAGCGGATACCACCATCGGAAATGATGCAAATACCGCTGTCATTGAGGGCCGCCGCCACATTGCTCACGGCGGTGATCTGGGGAACGCCAACACCCGTGACGATGCGGGTGGTGCAGATCGAGCCAGGACCGATGCCGACTTTCACCGCATCCACACCCGCGTCCACCAGGGCCAGGGCACCTTCGGCGGTGGCGACATTGCCACCGATCAGTTGCAAGTCGGGAAAGGCCTGCTTGATCTGGCGGATGCGCTTGATCACTTCCTCGGAGTGGCCATGGGAAGTGTCAACCACCACCACATCGACACCGGCATGCACCAGGGCCTGCACACGCTTTTCAGTATCGGGACTGGTGCCGACGGCGGCGCCGACCCGCAGTTGGCCCATGGCGTCCTTGCAGGCATTGGGATGGGCTTCCGACTTGCGGATGTCCTTCAGGGTCACCAGGCCCTTGAGTTCGAAATCATCATTGACCACCAGGATTTTTTCGATGCGGTACTTGTGCATCAGGCTCTTGATGGCGTCCAGCTCTGCCCCTTCCTTGACAGTGACCAGCCGCTCCCTGGGCGTCATGATCTTCTCCACGGTGGCGTTGAGATCGCTCTCAAAACGCACGTCGCGGTTGGTGACGATGCCCACCAGTTGTTTTTGCGGACCATGGGCGGCGATCACCGGCATGCCGGAAATCTTGTTTTCCTGAGTCATTTCCAGCAGCTTGCGGATGGTAGTGTCGGGGGTGATGCAGATGGGATCGGTGACCACGCCGCTTTCGTACTTTTTCACCGCCCGCACTTCCTTGGCCTGCTGCTCGATGCTCATGTTCTTGTGAATGATGCCGATGCCGCCTTCCTGGGCCATGGCGATGGCCAGGCGCGATTCGGTGACGGTATCCATGGCGGAGGAAATCAGGGGGATGTTGAGAGTGATCTTGCTGGTCAGCTTGGTTTTCAGGTCCACCATGTGGGGCAGCACGAGGGAGTGGGCGGGGACCAGGAGTACATCATCAAAGGTAAGGGCTTCTTCAACTATTCGCAGCATAGGATCACCTGAAAAACCAGGGTGGAAGGAAACGCCGGATTATAAATCATCCCCGACCTGGTTGAAACCATGCAGGCGCAGACCCGGCTTCCCATCGTCTTGCTCCCCTGTAGGAGCGAGCAGGGCTCGCTCCTACAGGGGGGTGGCGTAAAGATCGTATTCGTCGGCGTCTTCGATCAGGACTTTGATGAGGTCGCCGGCACGCAGGTTGCCACTGTTGTCACGGACATAGACCAGGCCGTCTATCTCTGGCGCGTCGGCGCCGGAGCGGGCCACGGCGCCCTCCTCTTCCACCTCGTCGATAAGCACTTCCAGCACCTGCCCCACCTTGCCTTGCAGGCGCGCGGCGCTGATGCGCTGCTGGGTTTCCATGAAGCGTTCCCAGCGTTCCTGCTTGACCTCATCCGGCACCGGGTCCGGCAGGTCGTTGGCGCTGGCGCCCTCCACCGGGGAGTATTGGAAACATCCGACGCGGTCGAGTTGGGCCTGTTCCAGGAAGTCCAGCAGCATCTGGAAGTCTTCCTCGGTTTCGCCGGGGAAGCCGACGATGAAGGTACTGCGCAGGGTCAGCTCGGGACAGATGGCGCGCCAGGCCTTGACCCGCTGCAGGGTGTTCTCCGCCGCCGCCGGCCGCTTCATCAGCTTGAGAATGCGGGGGCTGGCATGCTGAAAGGGAATGTCCAGATAGGGCAGGATCTTGCCCTCCGCCATCAGTGGCAACACCTTGTCCACGTGGGGATAGGGGTAGACGTAGTGCAGGCGTACCCACACCCCCAACTCCGCCAGGGCTTCGCACAGGCCCTGCATGCTGGCCTTGACCGGGCGTCCATTCCAGAAGCCGGTGCGGTACTTGATGTCGACGCCATAGGCACTGGTGTCCTGGGAGATCACCAGCAGTTCCTTGACCCCGGCATTGACCAGGCGCTGGGCTTCCTCCAGCACCTCAGCCACTGGTCGGCTCACCAGGTCACCGCGCATGGAGGGAATGATGCAGAAGCTGCAACGGTGATTGCAGCCCTCGGATATCTTCAGGTAGGCATAATGACGCGGCGTCAGCTTGATGCCCTCGGGAGGCACCAGGTCAACGAAGGGATCATGGGTCATGGGCGGTGGCGGCAGGTATTCGTGCACCGCCCCCACCACTTCTTCATAGGCATGAGGACCAGTGACACTGAGCACCTGGGGATGCACCGCGGTGATGGCCTCCTTGGTGGCGCCCATGCAGCCGGTGACGATGACCTTGCCATTCTCGCGCAGTGCCTCGCCAATGGCATCAAGCGATTCCTGCTTGGCACTGTCGATGAAACCACAGGTGTTCACCACCACCACGTCGGCATCCTGATAGGTGGGGACGATGTCATAGCCCTCCAGGCGCAGTTGGGTGAGGATGCGTTCGGAGTCCACCAGTGCCTTGGGGCAACCGAGGGAGACGAAGCCGACTTTCTTGCTCAATGAGTTCATGGGCACCTGGGGCCACTGGGGCGTTTGTGGTGGGCACGGAGGGCGATTCTCACTTGACCCCATGGCGCGCGGGTTGTGGCGTGAAACGCGGGCCGGCATTTTACCCCAGCGGGCCGCTCCTTGCCATGCATATGGAATTGATGCCCGTCAGGCAACCCGCCGCATTTATCGCTACAATGGGCGCCGCTGGTTCGCCCCTGCAGGGGCGAGCAGGGTTCGCTACCCCTGATCATCGTGCAACAGCACTGAATCTTCGGGCCGGGCGTCGGAGGGCTGCTACAAAAACCGTCTGCGACAGGATGTCGCAGCCGGAGCCCCCATGGATGGGTTCACGGCGCTTTTTGTAGCAGACCCCGGTGCACGGCATGGCCACTGGACTTGCATCACAGAAAAAAACTTAGAAACCAACTAAAACCAAAAGGGTCGCGAGCAGGGCTCGCTCCTACAGGGGGAGGTCGCGAGCAGGGCTCGCTCCTACAGGGGGAGGTCGCGAGCGGGGCTCGCTCCTACAGGAGAAGTTATTGACATGGGATACGACATCATCACCATCGGCAGTGGCACCATCGATTACTTTGCCGATTCAGACTCGGAAATCATCCGCATCGATACCCGTACCACCAGGGAGGAACTGATTGCCTTCCCCCTGGGGGGCAAGATTCTCATCAACGAACTCAATACCACCACTGGCGGTGGCGGCACCAACACCGCAGTGTCATTTTCCCGCCTGGGGCTGAAAACCGCCTGGCTGGGCAAACTGGGTGATGATCCCGCGGCTGATTTCATTCTCGACAAAATGCGCGAGGAACATGTGGACTTCATCGGCAAGCGCGCCGGCAACAGCGGCATTTCCTTCGTGCTCAACAGCATCCGCGACGACCGCACCATCCTCGCCTACAAGGGCGCCAATGATGAACTGCTGCCAGAGGATGTGCCCACCATCGATGCCCCCTGGCTCTATGTGGCCAGCATGCTCAAGCAAAGTTGGGATACCGTGGTGGAGCTGGTGCGGCGCGGCAATTTCAAGGTGGCCTTCAACCCCAGCAGCTACCAGGCCAGCATGGGCCACCAAGTGCTGCGGCCGATGGTGGAGAAAGTCGCCATCCTGATCATGAACCGGGATGAGGCCTGCAAGTTCCTGGGGCGGCCCGACACCAAGGACATCGACATGGTACAACTGGTGCGGGAGATGGCCCAGGTACCGGGCCAGACCACTGCCATTACCGATGGCGCCAATGGGGTTTGGGTCTGCCATGAAGGCACGGTACATGCCGGCAAGCCCCTGGAAGGTCTGCAGATCCAGGAAACCACGGGGGCCGGAGACGCCTTCGCCTCCACCTTCACCTGTGCCATCATCCGCGGTCTGCCCGCGGACCAGGCACTTGATCATGCCATGACCAATGCCGAGTCCGTGTTGCAGCACAAAGGCGCCAAGGAGCAGCTTTTAGGCTGGGATTCCTTGACGGCCAAGGTACAATCGCAGGCACGTCATATTGAATCCTGGCCAGCCTGAGGCGTTCGTACAAGCGCGTCAACCAAGGCCAACGTCAGATCCTCACAAGGAGTTACCACATGTCCGCATCCGCCAGCTTGCGCCTTCACATTGCCAACGCCATTCCCCATGGCAATGAAGCCGATACTCAAGCCATCATTGCCTTATGGCGTGAAGCGGGTAGCTTTTGCCAGCAGTTGGACTTCCTGGCCCAGGACAGACGTGACAGCAATGCCCGCCGCTTTGCCATCAGCCTTGATGTGGGCCCCATGCTGGCCAGCATGGAGCGGGCCAGTGCCGAAGCCGGCAGTTTCGATGCCTGGCGCAAGGCCCATGTGGATGACCCCGGCAAACCCATCGACGCCAGTCTGGGATTGACCATTACCGACGCTGGCGGCAACCTGACAGAGATGGCGTTGTACCAAGTGGCCACGGTATTCCTGCAACAGTTGGTAATGGCCATGAACATCACCCTGCCAGGCTCCCTGCAATTGCTGGGTACGCGCTTTGAAGGGCCTGGCAGTCATCGTTACGAGGCCCAGCAGTTCGACTCACGAATTTTCTACGGGGCTCTCAAAACCGCCGCCAGCAATGCCTGGCCGATTCTGAAACGGCCGGACTTCACCAGCGTCTGGCGCTGGCTCGACAAATGCGAATCCAGTCAGCGTCAAACCGCCATCGCCGCCATCAACAAGGTGCTCTTCACTATGCTGAAAGTCGCCGAGCAGCGCCATGAATACAGTGCCCGCACCGTGCTGCTGGTGCTTTACCAACTGGAGGTCTTGCTGGACCGGCGCAACAATACCTCATTCCACCGCAGTCGCAATCGCGCGCGCCTGATCCTCGGGGGCATGCCTGAGGCTGCGGATTGTTTCCGGGGCCTGTACGAAATCAGAAACAGCCTGTTCATGGGAGATCAGCCGGTGAACCGTCCACTGCTGATCTGTCATGACAGCGCACAACAGTTACGGGAAGCCATCGGCCAACACAACAGCGTGGTGGAACAGGGCAGCGCCCTGGTATTGGCATTGCTGCAGGATCTGATCGCCAGGGATGCCCAGGGTTATGAATTCAGTGAGTCAGTGCAGGCTCGCTGATTGCCGTCAGCAAAATCAGGGCAGCACTTCCGGCAGGCCGAAAGCGGGCAGGTTCATGCTGGCGGCATAGAAGTCGGCCAGCGCCACCTGATGCGCAAGGTTGGCCTGCAGCTGACGCAACTCCGCTTCCGCCATCAGAATCTCGCGGTTGTTGAGCAGAAAGAAGTCGCTCAGGCCCGCCTCAAAACGCCTGGCTTCGGCATCCGCCAGCTGAATCGCGGTATCCACTTCCTGGGCCGCCACCAGTTCCAACTGCCGGGTGGCGCGCAGATTCACCAGCGCCATGCGCACTTCGGTTTCAGCCTGGTCCTGCAATAGTCTTATTTCATCACTCAAACCTTCCATGCGCGCCTGTGCCGAGGCCGCCCGGCCCCGCGCCTGGCGGTTTTGCAGGGGCAAACTGAAGACCAGGTCGGCGCTGTTGTCACCCCGCGCGAGAATACTGTTGCCCAGGGCGCCGAAGTCGCGCGAGGTCTGGAAACGCAGGTCCAACTGCGGCAAGGTCTGGTTCTGGGCCAGGGTACGCTCCAACTCCGCCTGTTCCCGGCTCATGCTGGCAATGCGGATTTCCGGCCTGCGCGCCAAGGCGCGGCTGACCCAGATTTCAGCGGCAATATCCAGCACGGCGTCATCTTCCACGGGCAGGCTGAGGTCGGGATCGAACAGGGGATACATGGGCTGGCCAAAGTCATCGCGCAGGAACATGGCC
>JBJHAY010000002.1:0-27548 GCA_050485205.1 Gammaproteobacteria bacterium | reverse complement strand
GGCAAGAGAGAGCGGGCAATAACCTCCCCGCCCACAGTAATGCCCCGATCGGCATCACTGTTTCAAGCGCAATGCCACCAACTCCCCCGGAAACCCGGTATCGCCAATGGGCACCACGATATACTGCACGCCGTCGATGGCGTAGGTCATGGGCAGGCCTGTTTGCTTTGCGGGCAGTTCAACCTCCGCCAGGATTTCCCCCGTGGCCTTGTCGAATGCGCGGAAAGTATTGCCACCACCGGTCTGGCCACCGTAAAGACCAGCGCCTTCACCACCAAACAGCAAAGTCTTGGTCACCAGTAGGCCACCACGGTCACCGGTGCCGGTGCGCTCGGGAATATCCACCCCGCGCAAGCGGGCGTGGTTCTTGATCTCATCCGGAGTGTCGGCATTGGCCACCATCCACGCATGCTCGCCCTGGTTCATGTCGATGGCGGTGATGCGGCCATAGGGCGGCTTGATCAGAGGCAGGCCGAAGGGGCCTTCCATGGGGATGCCACGGGACACCATGGCATAGTCGAAATCACCACGGGGATTCTCACCCAAGCCCACCTTCATCGGATGGCTGGTGGAAGGTATGTAGAGCATGTTGGTTTCAGGATCGAAGGCCACATGCTGCCAGTTGGCGCCACCGCCGAAGCCAGGCATGAAGATGGTGGCGAGGTTGGTCTCGGTGACGATGCTGGGGGGAGTGAATACCGGGCCCCAGGTATAGTTTTCCAGAATCTTGAGGGCTTCCGCCTTCAGTTCCGGGGTAAAGTCGATGAGGTCATCCTCGCTGATGCCAAGGCGCTCGAAGGGCGCGGGCTTGGTGGGGAATGGCTGGGTCGGCGACAAGAACTCTCCCGGCACCCCATTCTGCGGCACCGGCCGCTCCTCGATAGGCCATACCGGCTCGCCGGTAACCCGGTTGAAGGTGTAGACCATGCCCTGCTTGGTGACCTGGATCGCGGCGGGAATCTCGCGCCCGTCCACCACCAGATCCGCCAATACCGGCGGCGTGGGCGGGTCGTAATCCCAGACATCATGGTGCACCAGTTGGAAATGCCAGAGACGTTCGCCACTGCTGGCATCGAGGGCTACGATGCTCTGGGAAAACAGGTTGTCGCCGGGACGATGACCGCCATACATGTCACCAGTGGCAGCCTCCACCGGCACGTAGACGATGCCCCGCTCCTGGTCGGCGGAGAACGGCGCCCAGGCGCCGGCATTGCCGCTGAATTGCCAACTGTTGTTGCCCCAGCTTTCCACCCCGAATTCACCGGCCTGGGGAATGGTGCGGAACTTCCACAGCATCTCACCACTGCGCACATCATAGCCACGGATGTTGCCGGCCACGCCCTGGGGTGAAACCGGGGAACCACCAGAGGGGAAGGTGGCGCCCACTACCACCACATTGCCAACGATCATCGCCGGAGAGGTGGAGCCCACTGGAATGGATTCGATGTCCACGGGAAAGCGGTCGTCCAGGTTGACCCGCAGGTCCACCACGCCATTTTCCCCAAACTCAGGATCGGGGCGTCCAGTGGCCGTGTCGAGGGAAATCATCTGATAGCCGGGGGTAATGACGACGATGCGGCTTTCACCTTCATCGCGCCACAGCGCCACGCCACGCCCGGAATTGACCCTTGGGCCACGGCGGGTGCCTTCGTCAAAGCGGAACATCCACAAGTTCTCACCGGTGACCGGATCAATGGCCACCACGTCACGGCGGCGCCCCGCAGTGGTGTAAAGGATGCCATCGGCCATGATGGGAGTGGCTTCGTAGTTGAATTCGGGCTGGGGACCGAAATTGGCCGTGCTCCAGCGCCAGGCGATTTCCAGGTCGGCAACATTGTCCTCGTTGATCAGATCCAGAGGGGAATAGCGGGTGGCATTGCTGTCGCCGTGATAACCAAGCCATTCGCCGTCGATGACACGCTGGGCGACAGTGGCGCCAAACTGGGCCGAGGCCACTCTCACCGGCTCCAGGGATTCCTGCATGCTGATGGCCACCAGATCCCCGGCGCTGTTGCTCAAGGGTTCGGTGCCAGCGGGCAGGCCGTTCTGCTGCAGCATGAAGGCCACCAGGTTGGCATATTGCTGAGGAGAGAAACCATTGGGATTGTTCACCGGCATGGTGGAAGCCGTGATCTGAAAGAAGGCAGCCAGGGATTGATCGCGCCACTTGTTCCAGAAAGCCACCCCCACCAGGGCCGGCCCGCCTTCACTGCCGCGCAGGGTGGCACCATGGCACTCAATGCAACTGCGACCATAAAGATCGGCGCCGGCTATGGCCTGTTCATTGGTGTAGATACCGTCACGGGTGGTGGTCTGGGCACTGGCGGCGGCGCCGAAACCCAGCAGCAGGGCCAGTGCGGTGAGTTTGAAGCCGGAACTGAAATATGACATGGATTCCCCTTTCTCTTGATCTGTCTCTTGTTCTGTATTGGGAGCGTGCTTGCAACAGGCAAAATATCCCGCGATGTTGCGCAAGCAGCGCCAGGGAGTCAAGCTTTAAACGGCCATCCCGCTGAAGGATTCGTCCTCAGCGGTACCGACCCGCACTATTCCGGCACTGATTGGCCTGTTAGCGCGGATCAAGGTAGCTTTCCTCAAGACCATGGATGGCAATACCGTCAAAACTGCTCCATGCAGACCATTGTGCAAGCAAGTCCGGTAGCAAGGCATCCAATTCGTGGCGTCTGCCCGCGAAGGTGATATTTGCCATGTTGAACGGCTGCTCATCACGCTGCAGGTAAGAACGTCCAGGCAGACCAGCGGTGGGACGATCGAACAAGACCAGCAGGTGGTGCTCCCCAATGGGCAGCCACCACAGTTCACCGGCACCCACGGTAACGCCATAGGTTCTGCGTATCTCGTCATTCCCCAGACTGCCCAATTCCAGTGCCATGACGATCTTGATCCCATGCGTCTGGCCCCACTCGAGAAAAGGTTCTGCTCCCGCCAACAGGGACTGCGCACTGGTGCGATAGTTCATGATGGTAAGGCTGAGCTCAGGCAAGACCAGGCCCTCCAACAAGAGATCGCCCCAATCCGGGTGCGTCCCCCACCAGACCGGCAACACGATATCCAGGGGCATGGCTTGCCCCAGTTGCTCATGAACCAGGCCTATGGTGGTCAGGTATTGTTGCCGCCAGTAATCCGGCGCAAGACTGAAACCAGGCAAGAGATAGGGCTCTATGTCCAATTGCAATCCGGCGAGAGGGGTTTCCGGGTGAGCCTGATTGAATGCCTGATAGGCCTGAGTCCTGGCCTCCAGGGCTGGATGATTATCTGCCAGTACATCCCTGGGATCACCGACCACGGCCCATATGGCCAAGCCCCTCTGGAGGGAATTGGCGATGAAGTCCGAAAGTCTTTCAGGATGTGATACCTGCTGCTCAGTCACGGGAACCGAAATGTACAGGCGTTGCAATTGCTCCTGCGCGGCAATATCCCAGACCTGCCCTGGCTGCTCGATCCATAGCTCTGGTGACCAGAGCCAGGCGGCTCGTTGACTGGGATCCCCCTGTATCTCCAAGGCGCTTGTCTGAGTTGCGCCGGACATTACCGGCATTGGCTGGGGAGTAACAGCGGGGGACGCAGCACGTGCCACTTGAGGACGCTCCCAGATGACTTCGCTGATCACCACGGATTCAGCTTCGAAGCCACCCTGCAAGCCCAGCGAGGGAGGAGGTATGTCGCTGGCCGCCAGGCTGAACCAAATTGGCTCGCTGGCCTCTGCTGGCAAATCCAGGAATGCACACTGGTCGGGAATCACCTCGCCTTGAATCAGCAACAATGTGACCCTTTCACCAGTCTCGGCATGGAGGGGATAGCGACCGTGAGCCCCCGGAAGCTCCTGCTGGCCCGGACATAGCACCAGGCTCTGGGTCTCAGCCTCTGCAACAGTGGCTCCCAGTACAGAGCAACCCTGCAACAACAGACCCAACATCAAGGCAGGAAGGCCGGGTAATACATCATCTCGGCTTTTGGGCAAGAAATCTGGAAAAGTCACTTGGCAGACAGTTATCTGAATGTGCAGTTGTTGTAGGCCCCATGCACGAAATTGCCGGGATCCGCGGCGCTGGCTTCAAACCAGTCAGTGCCGCTCTCGGCAAAATAGGCTTGCAATTCCTCGGCTATGAAGTGTTCAACCCAGGCCAGTCCCTCTTGGCTTAGACCGGAGATGAAATCCCGGTATTCCTGTTCGATGCGCGTCGCCACCATGGCGTCCGAATCCGTGTACTGCTGTGCCAGTTCCCTGGCCAGGCTGGCATTGTCGCCTTCGGATGCCAGCAAGGTGGTACATATTTGTTGCTTGAGGCGTTGAACTTCCTCTTCCATGAAAGCGGCCAGGCGACCGGAGGCACCATTGCCACGCGCCTGCTCCTCCGCAGACAGCCCCGGCAGGTCACTGGTATTGGCCAGTACCAGGCGCTTGACCCAGAAATCCTCGGACACCTGACCATCGCGGAGAACTCTCACCTGGCTGACGCCAGCAGGCTCTGAAAAACTATGACTGATACTGAATTCAGGCAAGTCATCCGGGAAAGCCTGTGAGCCAGCCAACAATAGCGCAGGTGTCAGCAGCCATTGAAGTTTCATGATTATCCCCGGAATGCCCTGCCTTGATAAGGGACAGGAGAAGAAGGTGATTTTTCGTCGACTTTATCAAAGATCATCCACCGATGGAAAGTGCACCTTATCTGCCGCTGGCAAGGAATCAAGGCGGTCAATCCTGCCAGAACAGCTTACGAACTTCTTGCCGCAACTGGTCTTCATCACGATCTTTCCGAAAATATTTCTGAATACCTGCCAGATTCACTGCTTGCGCCAGCACATCAAATTCAGTATTCGCGCTATGCATTATCCGCATGGTTTTGGGATGCATGCGCCTGACCCGGTCCAGGAACTCCAGTGTCTTCATGCCCGCAATCTCAGAGTCGCAGACAATCGCCGAGAAGTCGCGCAGTGCCAACAAGTCGAGAGCACTTGCAGCATCTGCCGTCACATGCACCGAGCAACCCTCCTCACGGAGCAAAGCCGCGATGCTGTCGCGGCAGGACTGACTCGCATCCACAAGCAACACCAGCACTTCATGTCCCCTGTCCCAGGGCGGCAGTGTTGGCAGCAAAGGTTGCCGCAACAACAACTTCTCAATCAGAACCGCCGCTGGCATTGGAGCAGCGAACAAAAAGCCCTGTCCTTGATCGCAACGGATATTCCGCATGAAGGCAAGTTGCTGCACCGTCTCAATGCCTTCGGCCACTGTTTGCATTCCCAACCCATGCGCCAGACGGACGATGGTGCGAATGATCATGGCATCATCTGCAACGGAAGTGACTTCGCTGACAAACGAGCGATCAATCTTCAAAACATCGATAGGCAAATATTTCAGGTAAGAAAAATTTGAATATCCTGTTCCAAAATCATCGATGGCCAACTTGACCTTCATTCGTCTCAACTTTCCAAGAATATTGCGAACACTGTCGCGGTTGATCATCAGAGAACTTTCGGTGATTTCCAACTCCAATCTTGCGGGGTCCAGCCTACTTGCAGCAAGAGATTCATCCACCATGCTGACAAAGTTCTCATCCGCCAGTTGTACCGCGGAAATATTGACCGACACGCTGATGTCGGCAATCCCCAGATTCAGGACTTCACGGAGTTGTCGACAGGCTTCCGTCAGAAGCCACTCCCCCACGGGGATGATCAACCTGCTTGCTTCGAGCAAGGGGATGAATTCCTGCGGCCCTGGATTGCCAAGGTCGGGCCGGTCCCAGCGCAGCAAGGCTTCAACTCCGGTGATTTCACCTGACAAAAGATTCACTTTAGGCTGGTAGACAAGACTGAACTCTCCTCTTTCCAGCGCCAGGCCCAGTTGCGCGCCGAGATGCAGATTACGCTTCAGACTGGCATTCATTTCCGGCAAATAAAAGGAATAGGTGCGATCCGGCTTGGTCTTGCTATGGATCAGGGCGGCTCCCGCATTGGACAGCAAGTTGTCGGCAGACTCAGCATCATCTGGAAACAGGGCGATGCCCATGTGGGCTCCAAGTAAGAACTCCTGCCCTGCCAACACATAGATCTGCTGCATGGACTCCATGATTTCACATACGGCAACTTCAACTTCGGCCATTGTCCGGGAGCGTCCTAGTATCACGCCAAACTCATCATCTCCCACACGGCCAACCGTATCCTCTGGGCCAAGCGCGCAGGAGAGACGTTCCGCGGCCTGTTGCAGCAGACGGTCACCCGCATCCATGCCGATTGCATCGTTCAATGATTTCAAGGCATGGATATCCAAAATCATGAGCGCAACCCGGCAGTTCTTACGCCGAGCTCGGGCCAAAACCTGTTGCAAGCGGCTCATGAACAGAGCCCGATTGGGTAGGCCTGTCAAGGCATCAAAGTTGATCCTGCGTTCAAGGGCACTGCCCCTGTCACTGAATCCCTGAATCAGGCTGGATAGCCGGGCCTGCAAGGCCACCACTTGTGGTAATGCCCCCTCTCCGGCGGGAGGCGGATGGAAACTCTCGGCTGGCAGGACATGGCTGTGGTGACCGCAGATTTGATGCAAGTGCTCGATGTCACCAGGGCTGGAAAATATCTGGGCCGGATAAGCGCACAAAAGGGTGAATTCAAACTCTTTCACGAGACCACACCACAATCCCTCGACTTCGATTGCTGCCTGGCGCAGGCCATCCGCAAACAATAGCGCTACCATCTCCCCATAAACCCTGAGTTTACGCTCAGAGGCCAATGCCTGCCGCAACAAGTCATGGACTTGTGCCAGAAAGAGCTCACAATGGAAGGCACCGTCGATGACATAAGTGGCGATGACGACTTGGGCATCCACCAGGATCAACTTTTGCTGGGCAATCATCGCGCTGGCGTCATGTCCATCATCACTCAGCAAGCACTTGATCTCATCCAGATGAGAAGCGGTGGCAATCACCAGGCATGTTTCTTCATGAGCCAGCCCGCCCCTGATGAATGACACTACTTTACTGACAAGACACTGGTCAGATTCGTAAAACTGAACTAGATGGCTGTTGGCTGGAGGGGAGTGAAGATCGGGTAACACGAAATCCAGTGCGGTCATAGATTCCCATATTTGTTCCATGACTTGCTCAGGGCGAACGCCATCCGTGATCGGCACGACCAGCTGGGCAAGCAAGACTGATTCAAGAGCCCTGGCATGACCTATAGCTAACATTCAATGCCAACGGAATAAATCTTATCACCAAATTAAATCCACCGTAATTGCCCGGCGTCAAAAACATAATGCTAAACGCAGATAAGTGATTTTCTCCACGAACACAGCAGAAACCAGCATCAGTTATCACATATAGGCTCACTTTACGCCACGGCAGCCATGAAAACGCATTGAAGACAGCAACAGCGCGAAATGGGTCCTACTTTGCCCTGGATTAATCCAGGGCATGCAGCGGCTGTGCCTTGCGCCCCATTGCCTCTTCGTATTGCCGTCTGACTTCCTCGGGCTGGCCAGCCTGGAAAGTATACTCAGGGGGAAATACACGGCCGATACGACGAAACTTTTCTTCCAATTGTTTTTCCGTAAGACCCTCGCGAAAACCTTCCTTGCCGATGATGGGCAAGTCGATGCAGGCATTGCGCTGGGGATCGCGAATCAGGCCAGAAGGATCTTCTCCGCGCTCAATGCGCTTCAAATCCTCCATGAAACGCTTGCGCATCAACAGAATGCCACGGTCGCTCTGGCCCAGATGCTCCTTGGTGCGATCCGCTATTCTGCCCTGCCCCATCCAGGCCACGAAATCCTGGTTCATGACATGGCTGGTGATCCAGCGTCCGCTCTGCTCGTCCTTCACCGGTCCATGCCAGTAAGGAATGCGCTCCTGGCGGAAAGGTTCACGCTCCTTCGGCACCTTGTCGAAGGCCCAGGTAATGGAAAAAGTGTTCTCATCATCCACAGGAATTCGCCACTCGAAGTGATCGCCAGTGAACAGGCAGTTGGGGTGCAGGCTGAGGCGGCCCACGGTCCAGAACGGGTGGTTTTCGTCGGTATCCTCGCGGATACGCCGGTAATTGAGGCCCCACTCGATTTCCTCGACACCAATCCTGAGGTGCCGGGGGGCATATTTCTCCGGTTTGCCCTGTGTGCCTGGACGGTGATTGGCGTGCATCCACTCGAAATGCACCGGATCACAGGAGTTTTCCTGGCATTGCAGCCAGTTGCAGGCGATGTCGGCGTAGACGATCTGGACGAAGCCATTGGTCCAGGTGAAGGGTTCCCAGGTCGGCACCAGTGGTGCCGGCTCCGGTCCCATGTAGGCCCATAGCAGCCCGGCTTTGGCTTCCACTTTGTAGGCCTTGACCCTGATCCTTTCCTTGCTGTTACCTTCGGGATTGGCCACTTCCTCGAAGGGTTGTTCCAGACAGCGGCCGTGATGATCGAATAGCCAGCCGTGGTAACTACAGCGTAAGCCCTCACATTCGGCATATCCATAGGAAAGATCGGCGCGCCGATGCGGACAGTGGCGGTCGAGCAAGCCAAAGTTACCCTGCCGGTCCCGATACAGTACCAGGTCCTCGCCCATCAGCCTTACCGCCTTGGTGGGCTTGTCCTCCAGCTCCGCCACCGCCGCCACCGGATGCCAGTAGCGCCGCAGTAATTCTCCCATGGGCGTGCCTGGCCCAACACGGGTCAAAAGTTCATTGTGTTCCTGGTTCATGATTCCCCCTTGTAATGATCATTCCTTTATTGTGACTATAGGTGGCGACTCCATGCTCCGAATCGCTCTTGTCAGGATGTACCGGTCGTCTGCCACAAGACTCGACCAACCAGAGCAGACTTCCATGCCCACTCAGCCTAAACAACAAAGGGGAGCCTCTGCTCCCCTTTGTTATGTCACTAGTGGATCATGCGTGGAGTTCGGTAATCTCAGGAGCACAGCCAGATCAGTTTTTAACCAGAGACAACATTGCCTGCCGCTGTTGTTCCATGGCCGCTGGCAGGTGTTCACCGATCTCGGAAAAGAGGTTGCCCTGATCCTCGAACTCGCGCACGCTGTTGCTCTGATCAATGGACATCAAGCGCTCGAAGGTTTGCTTGTCGTAGGCGAGACCTTCCCAGTTGATGTCCTCGTAACTGGGCACTGCCCCGAATACTGTGTCGACGGCATCCACTCGCTGTTTGACGCGATTGACGATCCACTGCAGAACGCGCATGTTCTGGCCGAAGCCTGGCCACATCCACTTGCCATCCGGCTCCTTGCGGAACCAGTTGACGCGGAAAATCTTGGGTAGGTGTTCGACCTTGTCCTTCATGCTCAACCAGTGAGTCCAGTAATCACCCATGTTGTAGCCACAGAAGGGCAGCATGGCCATGGGGTCGCGACGAATCGCGGCCTGGTTCTCGGCAGCCGCGGTTGCTTCGGAACCCAAGGTGGCGGCCATGTAGACACCGTGATCCCAATCCCTGCTCTGGTAGACCAGCGGGAAGGTGGTGCTGAGTCGACCACCGAAGATGAAGGCGCTGATGGGAACCCCCTTGGGGTTTTCCCAGTCGGGATCGATACTGGGGCACTGGCTGGCCGGTGCCGTGAAGCGGGCATTGGGGTGAGCCGCCGGAGTCTTGCTGTCCGGGGTCCAGTCACGGCCGCGCCAGTCGATCAGGTGGGCGGGCTTTTCCTTGGTCATGCCTTCCCACCAGACATCACCATCATCGGTCATGGCAACATTGGTGAAGATGGTGTTCCGATCCATGCTGCGCATGGCGGAAGGGTTGGAGTCCATCGAAGTGCCGGGGGCCACGCCGAAGAAACCAGCTTCGGGATTGATGGCATAAAGCCGTCCATCGGCACCGGGCTTGATCCAGGCAATGTCGTCACCCACCGTCCATACCTTCCAGCCTTCGAAGCCCTTGGGCGGAATCAACATGGCCAGATTGGTCTTGCCGCAGGCACTGGGGAAGGCGCCGGCAATATAGGTTTTTTCGCCATCCGGCGACTCGATGCCGACGATCAGCATGTGTTCCGCCAGCCAGCCTTCGTCACGCGCCATCACCGAGGCAATGCGCAGGGCCACGCACTTCTTGCCCAACAGGGCATTGCCGCCATAGCCGGAGCCAAAGGAAATCACCTCGCGGGTTTCAGGGAAATGCACGATGTAGCGATTGTCTGGATTGCAGGGCCAGGACACATCCTGCTGTCCCGCAGCCAGGGGGGCACCCACGGAATGCAGGCACTTGATAAAGGGTTTGTCGCCGAGGATATCCAGCACTTTCTGGCCGATGCGGGCCATGATGCGCATGGACACCACCACGTAGGGGGAGTCGGTGATCTGCACGCCGATCTGGGCAATGTCGGAGCCCAGTGGCCCCATGCTGAAGGGAATCACATACATCACCCGGCCCTGCATGCAACCCTTGAACAGTCCGTCCAGGGTCTGCCGCATTGCGGCGGGCGCCACCCAATTATTGGTGGCACCGGCATCCTCCTGCTTCTGGCTGCAGATGAAGGTGCGATCCTCGACCCTGGCCACATCACGGGGATCGGAGCGACAGAGGAAAGATCCGGGGCGCTTTTCTGGATTCAGTTTGATGAAGGTACCCTGGTCTACCAGGAGCTTGCAGAGTTTGTCATATTCTTCCTGGGACCCGTCGCACCAGTGGACCGAGGTGGGCTGGCAGTGCTGTTCGATTTCCTTGACCCAGCTGATCAGGGATTGGTTACTGGTGCGCTCTTTGTAAGAGTCCATAAGTCATTTTGCTCCGGATTCTGGCCCGGACAAGGGTGGCGCCCGGGACGTCATACAAAAGTAAGCCGGGTATTCTAAACCATGGGGGCGGGTTTGAGTACCGGCAAATGCTGGGGGATTTTGCCCACTGGCCCTGAAGGTGGTAAATTAGCGCCCTTTTTGCACCCACCCCTTGACCACGGACATATAGCTGATGAAAACCTACAAGATTGCCCTGCTGGACGGAGATGGTATCGGCCCCGAGATCATGGCCGAAGCGGTGAAAATCCTGAAACTGGTGGAAAGCCGCAACCCGGTTCGATTCGAGCTGACCCACTCCCCCTTCGGCGCCAGCGCCTGGTTTCAGTGCGGAGACGCCTTTCCGGAACAGACCAAGCAAGTCTGTGACGATGCAGATGCCATCCTCAAGGGACCTATCGGTCTCAGTCACGAGGAATCCAAGCAGATTCCTGTGGACCAGCAACCAGAGCGCGGCGCCCTGCTGCCCCTGCGTCGCCGCTACAACACCTACGCCAACTTCCGCCCGGTCTACCTGCCCAAGGGACTGGCGCATTTTTCTCCCCTCAAGCCCGAGATCATCGGCGACGGCATCGACATCCTGATGATCCGCGAACTGGTTGGCGGGCTCTACTTCGGCAAGAAGGAAAGCGGCGTCAACGCCGAGGGCCTGCGCTACGTCAACGAGTCACTGGAATATGATGAGGTGCAGATCAAACGCATCATCAAGGTGGCCTTCGAGACCGCCATGAAGCGCAAGAAGGTGCTGCACAATATCCACAAGAGCAACGTGCTGAAGTCCAGCGTGCTGTGGAACGAGATCGTCGAAGAAGTCAGCAAGGACTATCCCGAGGTGCAGGTGGTGCACATCCTGGTGGATGCCGCCGCCACCTATCTGTGCCTGAAGCCGGGCCAGTTCGACGTGATGGTGATGGAAAACATGTTTGGCGACATCCTCTCCGACCAGGGTGGCGGCATTCTCGGTTCCCTGGGACTGATGCCTTCTGCCTGTATGGGTGACGAGAAAGCCTACTACGAGCCTTCCCATGGCTCAGCGCCGGACATTGCCGGCAAGAACATCGCCAACCCCTACTCCATGATCGGCTCCGTGGCGATGATGCTGGAAATGAGCTTCGGCATGGATCAGGAAGCCCGCAACCTGTGGCAGTCCATGCAGAGCGTGTTTGCCCAGGGTTTCTCGACACCTGATCTGTCCAAGCCTGGCGCCGGGGTGACCATGATCAGCACTTCTGACTTTGGAGACAAAGTGGCAGCCGAACTGGCAGCCATGCCCAAGCCGGTCTGACTTGGTATTCGTGACATTCATCATGTCCTGCAACCGTGAAACCTGACATCATGTATAGTAGTGTATGACAGCCGTTATCTACGGTATCGGGGTAACAACTGGACAATCCGGCCGCTATCCCTCCCCGACCTGAGGACATAGTCATGAAAAGAATGATGCTCAGCCTTACTCTGGGAATTGTGCTTGCCAGCCCATTGGCCATCGCACAAGGCCCTGGGAATAATGCCGGACCTCCCGCCAACCCCGGTTCCCAAAGGCAGGAAGCCTTGGAGCGTGCCCGCCAGCAAGCTCCAGAGCAGGCACAACCTGCCTTGAATCGCGCCATCGAAAGGGGCAGAGGCCAGGCCCGCGGGGAAGCAGGAAGACCAGAAGGCGCTGGGCCACCTGCTGGCATCGGACGCCCATCAGATCAAGCGGGTCGCCCCGAGGCACGAGACGGACAAGGCCGTGGACCCCAGGACAATGGGCCTGCCAGGGGCAATCCTCAAGGCAGAGGTGCCGGCACCAGGTAATGCCTGGCCAGGGCTTGGTATTCAGCCACTTGCTGGCTGATCCAGTCCTGGCCCATGCCCATTTCCTCAGCCATCAAGCCGGCAACGGCTGGGGCAGATTCAATGGAAGCCCTGGCATCCAACAGCAGGGCGCGGGTACGCCGGGCCAATACATCCTCCACTGTCATCGCCTGTTCATGGCGTACCGCCCAGATCACCTCGCCGCAAACATAGGGCAAGTCCGGATGCAAGGGCTGCCGCCATGACTCATGCCGCGCCAGCAGTTTTTTCAAGGCCACCCGGTCCGATCCATACATGCTCAGGGGGTCGGCGGGGTCGGCATTCTTGAGCCAGCCATGGACACGCAGGTTGCGGGTCCTGCATTCCCGATGCTCCAGGCCGGCGATGAATTCGGCCTGGTCCACGGTCTCCTCCGCCATCTTGCGACAGGTGGTCCACTTGCCGCCGGCAATGGTGATCAATCCCGACTCGGATATCTGCAAGTGATGGCCGCGGGAAATTTCCGCCGTGCTGCGGCTCACCCCCGGCTTCACCAGGGGCCGCAGGCCGGCGAAGACGCTCTTGATGTCATCACGGGTGGGCACGTGTCTCAGGTATTGGCTGATATTGCGCAGAATGAAGTCCACTTCCTCGCGCAAGGCCACCGGTTCCAACACCGGTTCGGCCACGGGCGTATCCGTGGTGCCGATGATCACCCGGCCACGCCAGGGCACCGCGAACAGCACCCGGCCATCCTCGGTGTGGGGCACCATGATGGCGCTATCTCCCGGTAGGAATGACTGGTCCAATACGATATGAATGCCTTGGGAACACTGGATGATGTCCTGATGATCCGGATTGTCCATGCGCATCAACTGATCGGAGAAGATGCCGGTGGCATTGATCACCGCCCTGGCATTGATGTCGAAGGTCTCGCCGCCGAGCGTGTCCTCGGCCACTACTCCCTCCAGCAGGCCGGCGCCATTCTTGATCAGCGCAAGAGCCTTGACGTAGTTCAGCACGATGCCATCGTGGTCGCTGATGGTGTGGGCCATGTTCACCGCCAGGCGGGCATCGTCGAATTGACCATCGTAGTACATGACGCCACCACGCAAACCCTTTTCCGTGAGGGTGGGAATCTTGGCCAGGGTTTTTTCCCGTGACAGCAGTTTCGATTTCTTGATTCCCAGCTTGCCCGCCAGCATGTCGTAGACTTTCATGCCAACCCCGTAGAACGGTCCGTTCCACCATTCATAGCTGGGCACGATGAAGGAAAGATGGTTCACCAGATGCGGCGCATTCTTGATCAACAACCCGCGCTCTTGCAAGGCCTCCACCACCAGGGAGACATCCCCCTTCTGCAGGTAGCGCACGCCACCATGCACCAGCTTGGTGCTGCGGCTCGACGTGCCCTTGGCAAAGTCGTGCATGTCGATGAGCACGGTCTTGTAGCCACGGGAGGCGGCGTCCATGGCACTGGCGAGACCGGTGGCGCCACCACCGATTACCAGCATATCCCAGTAGTTGTTGAATTGCCTGACCCGGGTCAGGGACTGCTCTCTGTTCACACTGCTCCCTTGATTCAGTCCTGCCAGCGCATGCTGCGCGTCACTGCTCCGTTCCATTTCTCCAGCAGACGCCGCGCCTGTTCGGGTGGCATCCGCGGCTCGAAGCGTTTTTCCTCCTGCCACTGGGCGGCGATCTCATGCACATCCTCCCAGAAACCGGTTGCCAGGCCCGCCAGGTAGGCGGCGCCGAGTGCGGTGGTTTCCAGGATTCTCGGACGCACGATGGGAATCTGCAGGATGTCAGCCTGGAATTGCATCAGGGTGTCGTTGGCGGCGGCGCCCCCATCCACCCGCAGTTCGCTGATGCCAATACCTGAATCCGCTTCCATCGCCTTGATCACGTCCGCCACCTGAAAAGCGATCCCTTCCAGGGCGGCGCGGGCCAAGTGCCCGGCGCTGGTGCCACGACTCAAGCCGACGATGGTACCGCGGGCACGCTGATCCCAATGTGGTGCCCCGAGCCCCGCAAAAGCGGGCACGAACATGAGGCCACCACTGTCCGGCTCGGTCAATGCCAGTGTTTCGATTTCGGCGGAGTCACGGATCAATCCGAGGCCATCCCGCAACCACTGCACCACGGCGCCAGCGATGAAGATCGAGCCTTCCAGGGCATAGATACGACGACCATCGAATTCCCAGGCAATGGTGGTGAGCAGGTTGTTGCGGGAACGGATCGGCACCTCGCCGGTGTTGAGCACGATGAAGGAGCCGGTGCCATAGGTATTCTTGAGCATGCCGGGCTTCAGGCACATCTGGCCGAACAGGGCCGATTGCTGATCTCCCGCCGCGCCGGCGATGGGCGCCTCGCCGTCCAGGCCTGGGAGTCTGGCTGTGGCGTAAACCTGGCTGGAATTGCACACCGTCGGCAGCAGACTGGCGGGGATGTCCATCAGCGCCAGCAATTCTTCATCCCAGCGCCCCTCGTTGATGTTGTAGAGCATGGTCCTGGCGGCATTGCTGGCCTCGGTGAGGTGATGGCGCCCATCGGTGAGATGCCAGATCAGCCAGGAATCGATGGTGCCGAAGGCCAGCCTGCCCTGCTCCGCCTTGTTCCTTGCGCCGGGGACGTTTTCCAGAATCCAGCGCAGCTTGGTGGCGGAAAAATAACTGTCGATGATCAGCCCGGTCTTGGCGCGGATCTTGTCAGCCCAGCCTTCCTGCTTCAGCTTGTCGCAGTAATCGGCGGTGCGCCGGTCCTGCCAGACGATGCCGTTGTACACCGCTTGGCCGGTATCCCGGTCCCAGACAATGGTGGTTTCGCGCTGATTGGTGATGCCGATGGCGGCGATGTGGTCCAGATTGCAGCCGCTGTCACCGAGCACCTGGCACAGGGTGTCGCGCTGGCTGCGCCAGATCTCCATGGGGTCGTGCTCAACCCAGCCATCGCGGGGGAAAATCTGCCGGAATTCCTGCTGGGCGACGCCTTTTACCGTGCCGCGCCGGTCAAACAGGATTGCGCGGGAACTGGTGGTGCCCTGATCGAGCGCAAGGATGTAAGGCTTGCTCATCACTGCTCCTGTGGCATGGTTTGATCACACAAGCATTATGCTGGCCGCCGCTCTCCCCTGGCAACCACTGCCATAGCCAGCCCCAAGCCCACAAGATGACCTCGCTCCTTCCAGGGAGGGAGATTATCAGCGGTAGAACTGCTTGATGCTGTCAACCACTGTCATCACATCCTGCCTGGTGATATGCAGATGAGTGACCATGCGGATGGTACTCCGATAATCCACCAGGATGCCCTTGCTTGCCAGATGATCACCCAAGGCCATGGCGTTGCCATCCCGTGGCGTGATGAACACCATGTTGGTCTGCAGCTTGGCCTCATCCACCACCACCTCCGGGACATTCATCAATTCAAGCCCCAGTAACGCCGCGTGCTCATGATCCTCGGCCAGGCGCGCAATGTTGTGCTGCAAGGCGTAAATGCCGCCGGCGGCAATGATGCCAGCCTGCCGCATGCCACCACCCAGTATTTTGCGGTGCCGTCGCGCCGTTGCGATCAAGTCGCGGCTTGCGCACAGCATTGAGCCCACCGGTGCTCCCAACCCCTTGGAAAGACAAACCGAAACGCTGTCGAAGTGCCGACTGATTTCCCGCACATCGACACCCAATTTGACCGAAGCATTAAAAACCCTGGCGCCATCCAGATGAAACCCAAGGCCTTCCTCCCGTGCCAACGTTGCCGCCCGCGCCAGGTATGACATGGGCAGCACTCGGCCACTGATGGTATTTTCAAGACAAAACAGACGGGAAATGGCAAAGTGAAAGTCGTCGGGCTTGATCACCGCGCGCACCGCATCCAGGTCCAGGGTGCCATCTTCCCGCACCGGCAAGGGTTGCGGCTGCACACTGCCAAGCACCGCCGCGCCGCCCGCTTCATATTTGTAGGTGTGGGCATCCTGGCCAACAATGTACTCATCACCACGCTGGCAGTGGCTCATGATCGCCACCAGGTTGGACTGGGTACCGCTGCTCAGGTAGAGGGCCGCTTCAGTACCCAGCATGTCCGCGGCCAGTTCCTCCAGTTGTCTGACGGTGGGATCATCACCCCAGACATCATCACCCACCGGCGCCCTGGCCATGGCCTGGCGCATGGCCTCGCTGGGCCTGGTTACTGTATCACTGCGCAGATCGATCATGACTGGCCTCCATGCATGCGGGTATTGATCATGCGCAACGTGGCCAACACCGCGGCATAGACCTGGTTGGCATGCACTCCCCGGGTACGCAGATTGCGGGGCTGGCCGGCCCAGGTGATGGTGCACTCGGTAAGGGCGCCAGGCTTGCCGCCCTTGGGAATGCGCACGGTATAGTCCACCAGCTCCGGCATTGCGAAATCCACCTTGACGAGGATCTTCTTGAGGGCGTCGATAAAGGCCGCATAGCCGCCATTGCCGCTGCCATTTTCCTTGTAGAGCTTGCCGTCGATTTCCACCTTGAGGGTCACCAATGAGTCCATGTCCAGGCTGCTGCTGATATTGCAGTCCACCAACTTGATGTGCTGGTAATCACTGCTTTCCAGCACGTCGGCGATGATGAAGGGCAAGTCGTCGGGAGTGATGGTTTCCTTGGAATCCCCCAGGCTCACCACCCGCTTCAATACCTTGCGCAGATTGTCCTCGGACAGGGTGATTCCCAACTCCTCGATGTTCTTGATCACCGAGGCGCGGCCACTCAGCTTGCCAAGGGCATAGCTGTGCTTGCGGGCAAAGCGCTCGGGATTGAGCTGAGTCTTGTAGAGATTGCCCTTGAGATCACCATCCGCGTGCACTCCGGCGGTCTGGGTAAAGACATCGGCGCCCAGGATCGGCATGTTGCCCGCCACCCACTTGCCGGAAAAACGTTCCACCATGCGGCTGACATCCGCCAGATGGCTTTCATCGATGGCGGTCTTGACGCCCAGCTTGTCCTTCAGCACCACCGCCACTTCCGCCAGCGACACATTG
Organism: Gammaproteobacteria bacterium; assembly: GCA_050485205.1. Taxonomy (GTDB): domain Bacteria; phylum Pseudomonadota; class Gammaproteobacteria; order Pseudomonadales; family Pseudohongiellaceae; genus JAVVEZ01. The sequence goes on along the minus strand of JBJHAY010000002.1, from coordinate 10,009 downwards.
CCGGCGCGCTCTCCAAGGCAGTTGATGGTGCAGTGCAAGGTGCTGATGCCCACCTCCACCGCGGCCATGCAGTTGGCGGTGGCCAGGCCATAGTCATTGTGGGGATGAAAGTCGAATTGCTGATGGGGGAATCGCTGGATCATCTCACCCACGGCAGCCGCCACCTCGCGCGGACTCATCACCCCCAGGGTATCCGGCAACATGAAGTGCTCGATGCCGCAGTCGCCGATTTGCTCCATCAACGCGAATACATAGTCCTTGTTGTCACGGTAGCCGTTGGACCAGTCTTCCAGATAGGCATTGACCCGCAAACCCTTCTCCCTGGCATAGGCCACGGTCTGACGCACGTCCGCAGCATGTTCGGCCAGGGTCTTCCCCAATTGCTGCACGCAATGTTTCTCGCTGCCCTTGGTCAGGAGGTTCAGCACCTTGCCGCCGGCGTCCACAATCCAGTCCACGCTGTGGGTATGATCAACGAAGCCCAGCACTTCCACGCGGTCGCCATAGCCATGTTGGTGGGCCCAGGCGGTGATATTGGCCACTGCCGCCTTCTCGCCTGCGGAGACGCGCGCGGACGCCACCTCGATGCGGTCGACGCGCAGGGATTCCAGCAGGGCCTGGGCAATATTCAGCTTTTCCCCGGCGGAAAACGACACACCTTGTGTCTGCTCGCCGTCACGCAGGGTGGTGTCCATCAGGGCGACATAGTCGGGAAACTTGCTCATGATCATCTCGTGGGCTCAGAAAAACGTACCATTCTACCAGATTCCCCCCAACACTGTAGGAGCGAGCCCTGGCCGCGAGCAAGGCTCGCTCCTACAGTTGGAGTACAATGACCGGTCACTGGCAGGAGTTGATATTCGTGAGCACAGCAACCTACAACACAGCGGCCCCCCTCTGGCGCCGCCTGGCCGCCATGGTCTACGACAGCATCCTGGTGTTCGCCATCTGGATCGTGGTGGGCTTTCTGGTATTGGCTTTGTTCGGCATCCCCGACGCCCAGACCGTCGAGGAAGGCCGGGTGGTGATGAATCCCTGGTATCGTTATGTGCTATTGCTGGCCATGCTGCTCAGCAGTTTTGCCTTTTTCTGCGGCTTCTGGATGGCCAGCGGCCAAACCCTGGGGATGCAGGCCTGGCGGGTGCGGATCCAGAACCGTGACGGTACACAGGTTTCCCCGCGTCAATGCCTCATACGCTATGTCGTGGCGCCCCTCTCTCTACTGCTGCTGGGTGCCGGATATCTTTATATGTATTGCAATCCGCGCCGGGAAACATGGCATGACCGCCTGTCCGGCTCCCAGGTGATATGGGTGCCGCCCATCTCGCGCGAATGAGTAAAATCCGTTATAAATGCAGCTGAAAACACCGCCCTGCCATGCCAGTGGTGTTTCCACCAGCAAGCAGTCTCCATGTAATGCCGTTTCGACAGGGGGACAAACACGTAACATGCTCGGAACCAAGGAACACGACATGGCATCCATCTTCATCGCTGACGACGACCCCATGGTAATAGAGCTCATAGAGTTCAAGCTCAGGCGTCTTGGCCACAAGATCAACTCGGCCCAGGATGGAGAAAGCGCCCTGACACTGATCAAACAGAGCCCACCACAACTGATCATCCTGGACTACATGTTACCCATCCTCAGCGCTGGTGAAATGATCCAGGAATTGCGCAAGCACGAAAATACCCAGGATATCCCCATCATCATCCTCACCGCCGCCTGGCGTGAAAAGGATGTGATGGACGCTCTCGACCAGGGCATTGCCGACATCATGACCAAGCCTTTCTCACCTGCTGAACTGTTGATGCGGATCGCACGCATTCTGGCTGGCACCAACAAGCAAAAGGTACGCACTTGAAAGCCGGTTTTCTATATTTTTCCCTGTTGCTGTCCCTGTCTTTTCCAGTCATTGCCCAGGATTACGATGAACTGATCCAGACCGCCATGGCTGAGCGCAACAATGGCAACTTCACAGAAGCCGAACGGATTCTGCGACTGGCTTATGACATCCCTCCCGACAAATCCGAGGTCAGTTACCTGCTGGGGATGGTTTTGGCTTTCCAGGAACGTTTCCGTGAAGCGCTGGCGGTCATAGACCAGGGGCTTACGCAATCACCAAGCAATGTAGAACTACGCCTGGCGCGGGCGCGGGTGCAGTCATTCCAGGGCTTGTTGCAAGAAGCAAGACAGGGCACGGCGGAAGTATTGGCGACCAATCCCGACCACATCGAGGCCAGGAACCTGGCTGGCCGGGTCGCTTTGTATTTACGCCAGTTCGACATGGCGCGCGCGCACTTTGAGCATGTCCTGGCACTGTCACCGGAGGATCTGGAAGCCATCATAGGTCTTCACGATACGGCCATGGCCGAAGGCCAGCGGGAAAGCGCCGATCAATGGCTGGATCAGGCCGAGAGTATCGCCCCCGATCACATCGACGTGCTGTCCCGACGCAATCCGGCCCGCTTCAGTGCCACTCCGCGCAATGAATTGATCATCGGTTTCGACCGCAGCAATTTCGACATCGCCAACTTCCCGCGCTGGTTGGACCACTTCGTGGAATACCGCCGCCTGCAAGGCAATGGCAACCAGCTTTTCGCGCGGGGGGAATACAACCAGCGTTTCGATGACTACAACTCTCAAATCGAAGTCGGCATGGTGACACGCCAGAATACCAACATGCCTGTGGAATTCGCCCTGGGATACAGCCCGGACGCTACCTTTCTGGCAGATTACCGGGCCCGCGTCGGCACCCGCCATACCTTGATCAAAGCCTCGGAAACCAACGGCGCCTTGATCTTGACGCCCAGCTATCATTTTGCTCACTTCAACAACGGCAATGTGCACCGGTTGCACCTGGGCACCGAATACTATTTGCTGGACCTGAATGCCTGGCTGACTCCAGGCGTGGGCCTGGTCCGCGATCAGGACGGCATCGAGACCTTCAGCTGGAATCTCGGTGCTCACTGGCAGATAAACGGAGACCTGCGCGCCGGCTTCAATTACAGCCAGGCGCCCGAGACCGAAAATACCATTACCATCGACACCCGGGTTTCTCATTTCTATCTTCAATACCGGCTTGGTCGCTCCACCATTTTGCACCTCAACTACACCCGCAACGACCGTGTGAATTCCTATGTCAGGGACAGCATCAATGCTGCTCTGCAACTGCGCTTCTGAGGCCAGCCATGACTGCCCCCGAGACTATCTGGTGGTTCAGCGTCATGCTGGCGATCTCGGCTCTCGCGGTGCTATTGCTATTGACTTGCCGACGCTACCGGGATGAACTCCATGAACAATGGGAAAGCGCACGTACCAAGGAAGTACTTTTGAATGTCTTCAACAGCATGGATCTGATGGAGACGCATGCGGACGACTGGACCAATATCCATCCCGAATTTACCAAGCATGACAAGCCGCTCGCTATCAAGCTCATCCTGCACCTGTGTCATCTCATCAAAGGGAGCGAACGGGATTCCCTTACCCGCTTGCTGGTGCAATTGGGAGCCCGCGACCAGGCACGCCGGGATCTGAAACATCACGCCCTTATAAAACGCCTGGAAGCCATTCAAGTCCTGCAGCTCTTCAATGATCGCGAAAGTATCGCCATGCTGGTGGCCACCCTCGACGACAAGGAAGCGGAAGTGGTCATCAGTGCCGCCGACGCGCTCCATGAGCTACACGCCCTTCCAGCCGCCACCGTGCTGGCGCCCAAACTGGAAGCCCGCGGCTTGCTCAACACCCACGATACCCGCAACTTGTTTCGGGACATCGCCCGTAATAAACCTGCATCATTGGTGACGCTGGCCAAACAGACTGATGTCAGCAATGGCATCAAGCAAGTACTGGCCGACGCCCTCGGCCACGCCTTGGACTATTCGGTGATCGAAGGACTTGCCCAATTGGCCACGGATCCACTGCCATCGATCCGTCGTCAAGCACTTGAGTCACTGGGAACCCTGGAACATCCCGGCGCGGAGTCACTGGTCAGAACTGCGCTTGGCGATGACAATTGGCTGGTACGCCTTGAAGCCATCAAGTCGGCGGGGCGCATCGGTCTCAACCGCACCGCGGAAACCATCGTCGGCTTTCTCGATGAGGACAACTGGTACCTGCGCTTTCAAGCCGCCAGAACCTTGACGCAACTTGGCGATGTGGGCCTCGAAATTCTGTTGGAACGCTCCCGACTGGACGATCGTGGCGGCCGCATGGCGGCTTTGATGCTGGGTGAGAAGGGAATCGATCTGCCCTTCGGTCCGGAGGGCCCTGTTCATGCCTGAAGCCTTGTGGTACTGGCTGGATCTGGCGGCAGACTGGATTGTTTGGCTCATCATTTTTGTCGGCATGACCCAGAATGCCGTCTCCCTGGTCCTGCTGTTGACGGCAGGCACTGTGATGCATCAACGAATCAAGCCGGAAAATCCCGAAATACTCTGGAAACAACGCGCACCCAGTGCGCCATCCATTTCCCTGATCGCGCCAGCCTACAATGAAGCCAACACCATCATTGAAAGTGTCAAATCCCAGCTCAGCCTGCATTACCCCGACTATGAAGTCATCGTGGTCAACGACGGTTCCAAGGATGATACGCTGGCCTTGCTGCAACAGCATTTCAATCTGTTCCCGGTACGGCGGGCCCATGAACTGGTCGCTCAACACAAGCCGATTCGACGCATTTATCAATCCGCCATCCACAATAATCTGATCGTGGTTGACAAGGAAAACGGCGGCAAGGCCGATGCGCTCAATGCCGGCCTCAATGTGGCGCGCAATTCCCTGTTCTGCGCGGTGGACTCTGACTCGATGCTGGAAGCCGATAGCCTGCTCTATGCCGTGGCCCCATTCCTGGAAGAGCCTGACAAGGTCATTGCCGTTGGGGGCACCATTCGCGCAGCCAACGGCTGCCGGGTGCGCGGAGGCAAAGTGGTGAAGGTAGGTTTGCCCCATGAACTGCTGCCCCTGATTCAAACCGTGGAATATATCCGCGCTTTCCTGGTGGCTCGTATCGGCATGAGCGAACTGGGCATTCTGACTCTGATTTCCGGTGCCTTTGGCATATTCCGGCGCCGTGCGGCGTTGGCAGTAGGCGGCTATGCCACCGATACCGTGGGGGAAGATTATGAATTGGTATTGCGCATGCACCGCTACCATCTTGAGCAAGGCATCCCCTATGCCATCAAATCAGTTGGAGAACCAGTATGCTGGACCGAGGTGCCGGACAACCTCAAAACCCTTGCCAATCAGCGCCGTCGCTGGCAACGGGGTGGCCTGGAAACCTTCTTCAAGCATCGGAGCATGTGCTTCAATCCAAAATATGGTCGGCTCGGCATGGTGGGAATGCCATTTGCCTTCATTACCGATGTGCTTGGTCCGATTGCCGAGATTGTCGGCTACTTGCTGGTGCCGATTTTCTGGTTCAGCGGCATTCTCAATACCCAGGTTGCCCTGGCCTTTCTGGCACTTACCTTCGTGTTTGGCATCTTCATCAGTGCCGGATCCCTGGTGCTGGAAGAGACTGCTCTGCGGCGCATGCCTCGCGCACTGGACCTGTTGAAACTGGTAGTGGTGATTTTGGTGGAAAATTTTGGCTTCCGCCAACTAAGCAATTTCTGGCGTCTGCAAGGCTGGTGGCAATATCTTCGGAAGCAGCACAGTTGGGGAGAAATGAAGCGCACCGGATTCAAGAAGCACTGATACATTCCTGCAGCGGTCGCTCCAGCAAAACCGGGCGATATGCGGGCCAGATCACGAAAAGCCTAACTGGCGCGCCGCAACAACCAGGCACCCAACAATCCGCTGAGCAGAATCGGCAACAGCACCGCCGGCAGGGGCGGCAAGTGATAGACCAGGCTCACGGTATTGAGCAGGCGTTGCAGAATCAGGAACAGCAAACCAAAGCAAATCGCGGCGAACACCCTTGAGCCCATGGGCGAGTCCCGCAAGGGTCCGAAGATGAAGGAAACCGCCACCAATACCAGGACTGCCGTGGTCAGGGGTTGCAGCAGTTTTTTCCAGAACGAGAGAAAATACTGACTGGCATCCTGGCCCTGGCTTTCAAAGCGCCTGGCGTATTGATACAGATCGGATATGGCCATTTTATCCGCATCCATGATCATGATTTTCAACACCTCGGGAGAAAGCGTCACATGCCATTGTTTCTCCGGATAGCGTTGATTGCTGCTGAGCAATTCTCCATCCTGCTGTGCAAACACCGTCTCGGTGACCTCCAGCAAACGCCACCCGGCACCGTCCTCGTATACCGCCTGTTCGGCAAAAATATTGCTCTGCAGCAAGCGCTCTTCATCGAAGCTGTAAATCATCACCCCATGCAGCACGCCTGCCGGATCAATGGCGTTGAAGTGCATGAAGTCGCGGTCTTCCCGCTGCCACTGGCCGTAGCGTGACATGATCACTTCCTGGCCCCTGGCCATGGCCTTGTTGACCTCACCACGCAATTCCAATGGCGGCGCAATATACTCTCCCAACAGGATTCCCAGCAGCATCACACCCAGCGTGGGCTTCATCACTGCCCAGACGATGCGCCTCACCGGCACCCCTGAAGCCTGCATCACCACCAGTTCATTGCTGGACGCCAGGATACCAAGTCCCACCAGTGCCCCGATCAGGGCCACCATGGGCAACAGTTCATAAAGATGTCGCGGAAAGGTGTGCAGCACATAGACCGTCGCTTCCAGGCCGGTGTAGTTGGCATCGGTGCCCCCGATTTCATCGAAGAAGGTGAACAGCATGTCAAGGCTGGCCACTGCCAGCAGCACCAGCACCATGGCCATCATCACGGTATTGCGGATGTATCTGTCGAGAGTGCTCATGTCAGCCAGTTCCTCAGGGGCGCCGGCAGCGGCACCTTGTCCGAGTACAAGGGAATGGCCAGGGCCAGGAACAACAAATGCACCCACCACATGCCGATCATCGGTGGCAGACTGCCCCTGGTCATCAAATCACGACAGCCAAGCAACAGTCCGAAATAAAGCGTGTAGAGCAACATTGCCGGCAGCAGCTTGCCGAAACGGCCCTGGCGCGGATTCACCTTGCTCAGAGGCACCGCCAGCAGGGTCATGATGGGAATCAGCAGGGCCAGTGAAATCCGCCACTGCAACTCGGCGCGATGGGAGACTTGTGCGGACTCCAGCAATTCGCGGGTACTGAGGGCCTTTTCCTGCAATGCCAGATCAAAGCTGATATCGCGATCCGGAATTCTCACGCCCAGTTCCTTGAAGCGGGTAACGGTGTATTCCTCTTGACCAGAGACGCCCTGGGTGATGGAACCATCCCGGAACAGGACCACGCGGCGGCCCTGATCATCGCTGGCGGGAATCGCGCTGCGCGCCACGATTACCCGCCGGGTCTGGGTCTCATGCATGAAGACATTGCGCATTTCATTGCCGCTGATGGACTCGCTGTAGGTGGTACGCTGCCCCCGGGAAATATTCTGGAAAATCCCCGGCACCATGATGTCGAACTCATTCAACTCCTTCTGTGATTCCAGCAGGGTGGCGGTATTCACCATGCCCAGTGGCGTCAAATGCAGACTCAGCCCTGCCACCACCAGCGTAATCACAGCCGCGGGTACCATGGTGATTCCCAGCAGCCGCACCCGGCTCAGGCCACAGGCAATCAGCACCGTCATCTCGTTTTCCGCGTACATGCGGCCATAGGCCAGAAGAATGCCGAGCAACAAGCCCAAGGGCAGGATCAACTGCAGGAATTCGGGCATGCGGTAGCCCATCAGCAAGGCCAGCACACCTGGGTCCAGTTCGCCCTGGGAGGCACTGGCCAGATATTTGAGGAAGCGGCTCAGAATCGCAATCACCGTCAGGATGAAGGTGGCGGCGAAAGTGACCCCCAGGGTCTGCCGGGTAAGATAGCGCTGAATGATCATGGCCCCGCATTCTATTGCATGCGGCTTGGCAGCGCGAGTCTCTATGTACCCGGCCATATGCGGTAGCACTTACGGCTCATGACGGCGCACCAAGCAGGCGAGCCCTGATGACAACACCGGTCATGATGGGAGCGTGACATTTTTAGGACCTTTGGCTGGACACTTCCCCGTGACTGATTGGCTAAATAAAGGCCACGCGGGTAGAATTTCTCCATGGGGCGGATCCGCCGCCGGAAATCCACCAGAGACTCAGCAGGAAGACACATGAAATTCAGCACCAAGACAGGCGCGATTGAATCACTGGCCACCGGTTGCCTGGTGGTCGGCATCCATGAAAATGGCGCCATGACAGCAACCGCCGCCGCCCTCGACAAAATTGCCGGCGGCCATATCGCCACCATTGTCAAAAGCGGCGATATCAGTGGCAAACAAGGTTCCCAACTCTTGCTCCATGGCGTGCCCAACCTCAAGGCCCAGCGCCTGTTGCTGGTAGGCTGTGGCAAAAAAGGCGAGCTCAAGCCCAAGGATTGGAGCAGCATCATGGGTCATGCATCCAAGATATTGGGACAGTTGAACAGTACTGATGCCCTGTTGGCTCTGGATCTGGACGTCAAGGATCTGAACGACAATCGGCGCGCGCTGCTTGCCGCCCAGATTTTCAGCGCCGATAACTATCGCTACACCTCCACCCGCTCCAAGCCCAAACCCGCCAGCAAGCTGAAAACCCTGAATATCCATGTGACCGACGGCCGCGCCCAAAAGTCTGTCCAACAAGGTCTTGCCACTGGCGCCGCCATCGGCAAGGGCATGTCGCTGGCCAAGGAACTGGGCAACCTGCCCGGCAACATCTGCACCCCCACCTACCTGGCGGAACAGGCCCAGAAACTGGGCAAGGACAACCCCGGCCTGAAAGTCACCGTTCTCTCCGAAGCCCAGATGAAACGCCTGGGCATGGGCTCACTGCTGTCCGTCAGCGCCGGCAGCGCCCAACCCGCCAAGCTCATCATCATGGAATACACCGGCGCCGCCGCCAGCGCCAAACCCCACGTGCTGGTGGGCAAGGGCATCACCTTCGATACCGGCGGCATCAGCCTGAAACCGGGCGCCGCCATGGATGAAATGAAATTCGACATGTGCGGCGCCGCCAGCGTGCTGGGAGCCATGACCGCGCTGTGTGAGCTCAAGCCCAAGTTGAACGTCATCGGCATGATCGCCGCCGCCGAGAACATGCCCAGCGGCACCGCCACCAAACCCGGCGACATCGTCACCAGCATGTCCGGCCAGACCATCGAAATTCTCAACACCGACGCCGAAGGCCGCCTGGTGCTGTGCGATGCCCTCACCTACGCGGAACGCTTCAAGCCCGCCAGCGTCATCGACATCGCCACCCTCACCGGCGCCTGTGTGGTGGCCCTGGGCGCCCATGTCAGCGGTCTGATGAGCAACGATGACAAGTTGGCGGACAAGCTCTACCAATGCGGACTGCAAGCCCAGGACCCGGTTTGGCGCCTGCCGCTGTGGGATGAGTACCAGAAGCAGTTGGACAGCAACTTCGCCGACATCGCCAACATCGGCGGCCCCAAGGCCGGCACCATCACTGCTGGCTGCTTCCTGGCGCGCTTCACCAAGAAGTACAAGTGGGCCCACCTGGATATCGCCGGAACTGCCTGGGTACAAGGGGCAGAAAAAGGCGCCACCGGCCGCCCGGTACCCCTTCTGATGGAGTACCTGCTGGCCCACTGAACCCAGACGCCCTATCCCGGTCGCCGCCAGCCCTGTAGGAGCGAGCCCTGCTCGCGACAATATAAGCCTATCGGGCCAAAGGCAGAGCAGCAGCACCAAAGCCCGAGGTGCTGGGTATTGGGGAGGGGGTGGCAAAACGCTCTGCCGCATGGATGCGGCAGGCGAGTCCCCAGGGACGGGTTCACGACGCTTTTGACACCCCCTCCCCAATACCCGGCACCAGGCCACCAATCTTGCATAACAGCAAAGTCACCGAGCCCAAAACCAAGCCACCAACCTTGCATCACAGCAAAGCCACCGCACCCAAGGCCCACCTATCAGCAGCCCGTGACTTTCCCCGCCTATCAGGATAGTCTGTCCACGCC
>JBJHAY010000001.1:0-32239 GCA_050485205.1 Gammaproteobacteria bacterium | reverse complement strand
TCCACCAGCGGTGATGACACCCTGGGCCAAGGCAAGGTATTCACGCGACAAGGTCCGCTCCTGCAGTTGTTCCACCAGGCTGCGATGGGCCTGCAAGGTACGCGCCACCACCATCAATCCACTGGTGTCCTTGTCCAGGCGATGCACGATGCCGGCCCTCGGCAGCTTGTCCTGGCCGGGAAAGTGGTGCAACAGGGCATTGAGCAGGGTGCCATCCCGATTGCCCGCGGCCGGGTGCACCACCATGCCCACAGGCTTGTCGATAACCAGCAAGGCATCATCCTGGTGCACTACCCGCAAGGGCAAGGGTTCCGCCTCATGCCCCCCAGTCTCCACTTCCAGTATCGCAGCCAAGGCCAAATGCTCACCTCCCAGCACTTTTTCCTTGTTTTTCATTATGTTGCCATCTACCGTCAGGGCACCTTCCTTGATCCACTGCTGGAGCCTGGCCCTGGAGAAATCCGGAAACATCAGGGCGGCCACCTGATCCAGCCTGAAGCCGGACAGACTTTCCGGCACGATCGCCTCCTGAACAAACTTTTCCCTGCTCACGTTGTCTATTGTCCTTGTAACGCGGGGTGTGGGCCCCGGATGGCTGATGATTAACCCGACGAGGCAAGCCCTGGCGGATTTGTAGTACACTGTCGGCCATTATATCCAGGCTCGCGCCATGCCCGACAGCAAAACCCGGGCACCGCCGCTGAATTCAAAACCAGTCAATGACAGAGAAGCCATGATCCTGCAACTCAGAAGCCTTTTCCTGGTGACGGCCATGTTGGCGATCACCGCCTGCTCCAACAAAAACGAGTTCGCCGGCTCCACCGAGGAATTCCTCTACGACCTGGGCTCAAGATCCCTGGAGGTTTCCAACTATCCACGTGCCATCGCCGTGTTTCAGGAACTGGAAGCCCAGTTTCCATTTGGTGAATATGCCGCCCAATCCCAGATCGAACTGGTCTATGCCTACTACAAGAACGGTGAGCCTGAAGCCGCCCGCGCCGCGGCCGATCGCTTTATCCGCCTGCATCCGGATGATCCCAATATCGACTATGCCTACTACATGAAGGGCATGTCCTTCTACACCGAGAACTCCCGCTTTCTGGGGCGTTATCTGCCCACCGACCCCAGCAAGCGCGATCCAGGCAAGGCCAGGGAAGCATTCGCCGATTTCGCGCAATTATTGGCCCGCTACCCCGACAGTCCCTATGCGCCGGATGCCCGCGCCAGGATGATCTACCTCAAGAACATGCTGGCGGCCTATGAAGTGCACGTGGCAGAGTTCTACATCGAACGCCAGGCCTACCTGTCCTCTCTCAACCGCGCACGCTACGTGGTGGAAAACTACCAGGGGACCCCCGCAGTCCCGCGGGCCATGGAGATCGTGGTGGAAATGTACCTCAGGCTGGGTCTTACTGACCTTGCCGATACCTCACTGGCAGTGCTCAAGGCCAACTATCCGGACAGTCCCACCCTGGACCCCAACGGCAACTTCATCGTGTCCACCCAGATCACGGACCCTTCTTTCCTGTACTCAGTGACCTTTGGCCTGGTGGGCTCCAACAAGCGTGACGCGCCTCTGGCACCCACCAGAAGGCCTGCGGCCAATGATACTCCCTATGCCTTCAACGTCCCCGTTGAAGAGCAGAAGCGGTCCTGGCTCAACATCGTCACCCTGGGCCTGTTGGGAAGTGACAGCACCCAGGAAACCCGCTGAGCAGACTATGTCGGCGCGGTTCCTGCCCACCTACTGTCCAAAGCCGCCCTCTGATGCAAAAAACCTATATCTCAGCCCAACAGCTTCTGGAAGACTCCCTGCGCCTGGCCCTCTCCATTCTGGACAACGGCTACAAACCTGATCTGTTGGCAGGAGTCTGGAGAGGCGGAGCTCCCATCGCCATCGCCATCCAGGAAACCCTGGCATTGGCCGGCATTGCCTGTGACCATGTCGCCATCAGGGCATCGTCCTACAGCGGTATCGGCAAGCGCACTACTGTCAAGGTCGATGGGCTGGACTACATCAGACAAAATCTGGCCCCAAATGCTTCCTTGTTGATCATCGACGACGTCTTCGACACCGGGCTCAGCATCAAGCAGATTCTCGCGGAACTGGACACTCTGTATCAGGGAACTCCGCCAGAGATACGGGTCGCGACCCCCTATTACAAACCAGGCAACAACCTCACAGGCATGGCACCTGACTATTTTTTACACGAATGCGACCAATGGCTGGTCTTCCCCCATGAATTACTGGGGCTTGGCAGTGATGAAATCCAGGAAAAGCCCATGGATCAGGAACTTCACCGGCGGCTGCAAGCCCTGTTACCCCGATGATTATTCGCAAAGCCCCAACTCACAATTGCATGGCACTGACCGGTGAGCTAGTATTTGCCCCTCGCCCATGACACCTGAATGGTGAATGGACAGCTGATATTTTTCCCCTGTAAGCAGGTAACTCCCTTTTATGACTTATTGCTTGGCGATTTCAGTGAATGCCGGGATGGTGTTTTGTTCAGACTCCAGGACCAACGCCGGCGTTGATCAGGTCAGCACCTATAGCAAAATGGCGCGCTTCGACCTGGGCCCCGATCGCCAAATCGTGGTGCTCTCGGCTGGCAATCTTGCTACCACCCAGGGCTCCATTGCCCAAATGCGGCGGGATCTCAGGGAAGAAGCAGAGGTAAGCCTGAAGACAGTGGAAACCATCGGCGACGCCGCCGACTATCTGGGCCGTATCAGCCGCTCACAGCAGGAAAAACATGGCACCATGGGCCCTGGCTTTGAAGCCAGTTTCATCCTTGGTGGGCAGATCGGTGACAACCATCACCGCATTGTGTTGATTTACCCGGAAGGCAACCACATCACCAGCTCCAAGGACACTCCCTTCCTCCAGATCGGCGAAAGCAAGTATGGCAAGCCCATCCTGGACCGCATCATCAAACCTGATACAGAGCTCGATACCGCCGCGCTTTGCGCCCTGGTCTCCATGGATTCCACCATGCAGAGTAACCTGAGCGTTGGGCCTCCCATCGAAATTCTGCTCTACCATGCCAACAGCTTTGTTCTGCAGCCGTATCTGCGTTTCGAGGAAGACAGCGAGTTCTTGCGGGAATTGAAGAAGAGTTGGGACAGGCGACTGAAGGAAGCATTCAACCAACTGCCTCCCCTGGCCTGGGCCGCCAGCTGGAACAAGATATCCGACAGCAAGAGCGGCGTGTACTGAAGCCGCTCCGGCAAACCGGTACTTTCCTGTCCTTGATGGTACAAGCCTGAATCCGGTAGTTCACTCTCCCGGGGCCACTGGCCTGAACCAACTGTTACTGATCTCCTCGTGGATATCGGCAATGGATATCTGCAACTCATCAATAAAATCCAACAGGCCACGCTTCAACAACTCGCTGACAGCCACTTCTTTGCTGACGCGCTGCACTCTCGCCACGGCTCTTTGCACATTGTCGTTTGCTGGTAACTTCTGAATGAAGAAACTTAGCTGCGAAAGGCAAAAACTGATGGAGCGCGGAAAGTCCTCATCCTGAAGCAGGAATTTCACCACCTCCTCGCCACCTACCCGGTTATGAACTTGTTGACGATAGGCCTGATAGGCGCTCAAACAACGCAATATATTCATCCACACCACATTCTCATATGGCTCCAGGATGGATCTCTGGCTGCTCTTGTCGGAAAATCCCGGCAATAAATTGATGGAACCTACATCCACGATTCTGGTTGTCATGTCAGCGCGCTCAAGTTTTCTGCCCAGATGAATAAAGGCATAGGCCACATTGTGGCTCATGGTGCCCGACAACAGACCAGCTATCAGCTGACAATGATTGATCACCTCATTGAGAATTTCATGACGACGGCCTCGAGCGCCACAATGTGACACATTATCCTTCACATAGAGATACAGATCGTTGATGTTTTCCCATGCTTCGGATGGAATCACTTCACGACTGGTGCGGGCATTTTCCCTTACCAATCTGAGTGAGCTGAAAATTGACGAATGGTTTGTGGCATCAGCCACCAGATATCGTATTACTGACCGCTCATCATAATTTTCTGACTTTTTCCCAAACTCCTCATTGACCCCCATGATATCGATCAAGGTCCCCCACCCAAGAGGAGTCCCCCTGGGCAGATCGAACAGCATGGCGGAATAGACATTGAGCAAGCGCGCGGTATTTTCGACTCGCTCGATGTAACGTCCAAGCCAGTAAATTCTTTCGGCAACGCTCGACAACATGACTAGCGCCTCCCCTCCGACACGATCCAGGTATCCTTGCTGCCTCCACCCTGGGAGGAATTCACCACGTAGGAGCCCTTCACCATGGCCACCCTTGTCAGTCCACCCGCGGTGACATGGGTGCGGGCCCCTTGCAGAATGAACGGCCGCAGATCCACATGTCTGGGCTCCACGCTACGATCGGTCAGTACTGGTGAGGTGGACAGGGAAATCAGCGGCTGTGCCATGTAATTTCTGGGGTTCGCCTTGATTCTCTTCGCGAACTCGGCGCGTTCCTTCTTGCTGGCCTGGGGACCCATCAACATGCCGTAGCCACCAGACTCATTGGCCGGCTTCACCACCAACTTGTCCAGATTGGCCAACACATGCTTGCATTGCTGGGGGTCGATGCACATGTAGCTGGGCACATTGGGCAGAATCGGCTCTTCATCCAGATAATACTTGATCATGGCCGGCACATAGGTATAGATGACCTTGTCATCGGCCACCCCCGCGCCGGGTGCGTTGGCCAAGCCAACATTGCCCTTGAGCCAGGCACGCATCAAACCAGGAACACCCAGGGTCGAATCAGGATTGAAAACCAAGGGATCAAGATAGAGGTCATCGATACGTCGATAAATCACATCAACTGGAGACAGTCCATTGATGGTTTTCATGAAAACCTTGTCATCCTCCACCACCAGATCACTGCCCTGAACCAGTTCAGCACCCATTTGCTGCGCCAGAAAAGAATGCTCGAAATAAGCCGAGTTATAGATACCCGGCGTCAACACCACTACCTCGGGGTAGTCCACCGGTCGTGGCGAGATGGCTGCCAGTGTGTCGAATAACTGACCTGGATATTCAGTGATTGGCTGGATGTCGTAGTTTTCAAACAATTCCGGGAACACACGCTTGGTAATGGTGCGATTCTCCAACATGTAGGACACGCCAGAGGGAACCCGAAGATTGTCCTCCAGCACATAGAAACGCCCATCCTTGTCGCGGATAAGATCGGAACCACAGACATGCGCCCAGACTTCATGGATCGGGCTCATGCCCACGCACTCCCTGCGGAAGTTTGCAGAATCCTCAATCAGTTCCCTGGGCACAACCTTGTTCTTGAGAATCAGCCCCTTGTTGTAGACATCATGGATGAAACAATTGAGGGCTCGCAGCCGCTGCTCCAAACCCTTGCTCGCCACTTGCCACTCTTTTTCCGCGATGATTCTGGGAATGATATCGAAAGGCCACTCGCGATCGATATTGCCGGCCTCGCTATAAACTGTGAACGTAATACCCATGGCCTTGATGGCCAATTCCACCGATGCCTTGCGATGCTTCAATTCCTCCTGGGAGAGGGAAGAGAGATACTTGGTGAGGACACGCGCAATTTTTCTTGGGTGTCCGGGGGAACTAATTAGCTCGTCATAAAACTCGCCGGGGTGGTATGATTTCCAATCAATACTCATAGCGTATCAGGACTGAGACAGGACATGACAATCAAGGTAGCCATTCATCACCACACTGCTTACCGCTTTGACAGATTGACGGCCATCATGCCACATGTCGTTAGACTCCGTCCAGCACCGCACTGCCGCACTCCTATCCAATCCTACTCGCTCAAGGTGCAACCGGAAAACCACTTTATCAATTGGCAACAAGACCCATTCTCCAACTATCTGGCACGGCTTGTCTTCCCGGAAAAAACCCGAGAACTAATTTTCGACGTTGAGGTCATCGCCGACATGACGGTGATCAATCCCTTCGATTTTTTTCTTGAAGAAAAGTTTGAAAGATTTCCCTTTCGCTACGAGCCGCAATTGCGCAAGGACCTCGCGCCTTATCTGCAGATCAAGGAAAAAGGCCCGCTGCTGATGGAATTGCTCAAGCAGGTGGATCGACGCAAACGTCCCACCATCAATTTCCTGGTCGACATCAACCAACTACTGCGACAGTCTGTTGCCTATTTGATTCGCCTCGAAGCCGGCGTCCAAAGCTGCGAGGAAACCCTTGCCTTGAAGTCCGGTTCATGCCGGGACTCAGCCTGGCTGATGGTGCAAGTATTGCGCCACCTGGGATTGGCGGCGCGTTTCGTATCGGGCTATCTGGTGCAGTTGACCGCCGACGTCAAGGCCCTTGATGGCCCCTCTGGCCCAGAAGCCGACTTTACCGATCTTCATGCCTGGACTGAAGTGTTCATTCCTGGTGCGGGTTGGGTCGGGCTCGACCCAACATCAGGCCTGTTCGCGGCCGAAGGTCACATCCCCCTGGCCTGCACGCCGGATCCGGTCAGCGCCGCCGCGATCACCGGCGCCACCAGTATTACTGAAGTCACATTCGAATACTTCAACAAGGTCACCCGCATTCACGAAGACCCAAGAGTCACCAAACCCTATACCGAGTCCCAGTGGCAATCCATCAATGATCTGGGCAAATCAGTGGATCAGGAAATGCGGGACGGTGGGCTCGCCTTGACCATGGGTGGAGAACCGACCTTTGTCTCCATCGATGACATGGACGGCCTTGAGTGGAATACCGGCGCGCTGGGAGAGAACAAATTCAGACTCGCCGGGAAACTGATGCTGGCTCTGAAGCAACATTTTGCCCCTGGCGGCTTCATCCACCATGGACAAGGCAAGTGGTACCCCGGTGAACCACTGCCACGCTGGGCTCTGGGAATTTACTGGAGAACCGATGCCAAGCCACTCTGGCATTCCCCCTCCCTGCTGGCCACTCCCGATGACGCCAGCCGCGCCGATGCCGCGACAGCTGAGCAATTCATGCAGGCCTTGTGTGCCGAGTTGGGGCTGGAAACCCGCTATGTGGTGCCAGGATACGAAGATCAGGACTTCTACCTGACCCGGGAAAGTCAGTTACCCAAGAATGTGAAAATTGCCGACAATAAACTGGACGATCCCCGCGAACGCGCACGACTGCGAAAAGTGTTCGATCGCGGCCTCAACGCACGGGTGGGTTTTGCCTTGCCTTTGTCCTGGTCAGCGGAAGGAGACAATACGGGATACTTGCCAGTCTCCCGTGGCAAGTGGATGATCCCAGTGAGCTGGACTTCCCCAAGGACCCATTCTCCGAAGTGGAGGAACTACCCTACCCCGCCACCACCGGGTTTTCAGGCACTGAGGCTTCTGCAAAAGTCAGTGTTCACAAGATCATCCACACTGCCTTGTGCGTGGAAGTGCGCCAGAACAAGCTGCATGTCTTCATGCCACCTCTCAAGCAACTGGAACAGTACCTGGCATTGCTCGGCGCACTGGAGAATGTGGCTACCAGCATGAATCAAGCCATCATCATCGAAGGCTATGAACCACCCAGGGATTCCAGACTGCGCAAACTGATGATCACACCGGACCCCGGCGTGATAGAAGTCAATGTCCATCCCGCATCCAGTTGGGATGAACTGCTCGGCATCATTGAACCTCTGTACGAAAACGCCCGTCAGTGCCGCCTCGGCACGGAAAAATTCATGCTCGACGGCAAGCATACCGGCACCGGCGGCGGCAACCATGTCACCCTTGGTGCCCAGGATCCAGCCAACAGCCCCTTCCTGCGCAGACCAGACTTGCTCGCCAGCATGATCCGTTACTGGCAGAATCATCCCAGTCTTTCCTACCTGTTCTCCGGTCAATTTATTGGCCCCACCAGTCAGGCGCCCAGGGTAGATGAGGCCCGAGACGACAACCTTTATGAACTGGAAATTGCCCTGCAACAACTGCCACGGGGAGAATCCGCCCAACCCTGGTTGATAGACCGCACCCTGCGCAATTTTCTGGTGGATCTAACCGGCAATACCCACCGCGCTGAATTCTGCATCGACAAGCTCTATGCCCCTGGCAGCAGCACCGGTCGACTCGGCCTGGTGGAGTTCCGCAACTTCGAAATGCCGCCACACTGGCGCATGAGCGCGGTACAGATGTTATTGCTCCGCAGTCTGGTGGCATGGTTCTGGAAACAGGAATATAAACGTCCCTTCGTTCGCTGGGGCAGTCAATTACATGACCGTTTCATGCTGCCGCACTTTATCTGGGAAGACATGCGCTGGGTGATAAGTGATCTCAATGAGGCTGGCTACGCCTTCGATCTCGACTGGCTCTTACCGTTCCAGGAGTTTCGCTTTCCCCACATTGGCCGTGTCCATGTGGCGGGCCTGCAACTGGATCTGCACCATGCCATAGAACCCTGGCATGTGCTTGGCGAGGAAAGCAGCGGACAAGGCACCTCGCGTTACGTGGACTCATCCGTGGAGCGATTGCAAGTCAAGGTTCAGGGCATGACCGGCAACCGTCTCGCCATTGCCTGCAATGGCCGCCTGATTCCACTGCAAGCTACCGGCCGAGAGGGCGAGTTCGTCGGTGGTGTGCGTTACAAGGCATGGGCTCCCTATTCCGCCCTGCATCCCACCATCGACATTCACACGCCTCTCATCTTCGATGTGGTGGACATGATCAACCAGCGCTCATTGGGCGGATGTACCTATCATGTGGCCCACCCCGGTGGCCGCAACTATGACACCTTTCCTGTCAATGCCAACGAAGCCGAGGCACGCCGCGTGGCTCGCTTTGCCGCCATGGGACATCTGCAGGGCAACATGGTGTTTCAGCGCGAACCACCACATCCCGAACGTCCCTATACCCTGGACCTTCGCTTTCGAGCAGAATGAGACAGTAATGGCTGCGGAGCGTTCCAGCACGAAGCTTGCATCATGAAGATTGCATAAAGAAATCTTGCAAGTACCAACAGCCGCCCGGCATCTACCTATCCGGTGATTGATACTCACCAGTGAAAGTCTTATGCTGGCCAGGACAACATGGTAAGAGGTAGTTATTCCATGGATGCAATCGAACACCAACCCTCGGCTTGTGATCTGGTTATTTTCGGCATTGTCGGGGATCTCGCCCGCCGCAAGCTGTTGCCAGCACTTTATCATCTGGAAGACGCGGGTCTCCTGCATGAAGACACCAGGATATTCGGCGCCGCCAGAGCGCCCTATACCTCCCAAAGCTTCCAGGACATGGTGTCCGACAGCCTCACCGAGTTCGATTCCCGACCTCCTGAACCAGGAATCCTGACCAAGCTGCTTTCACGCATGCAATACCACCAGATCGACTTTACCGAGCCCACCCATTACAACAACCTGCATGCCGCCATGACCCCCATGGAAAGGCCAGCCATCTACTACCTGGCTACACCAGCGGCCATTTATACCGACATTTGCAATGGCCTGGAGCATGCGGGGCTGATCCGGGAAAGCAGCCGTATCGTGCTGGAGAAACCCATTGGCGACAGCTTGCGCTCCTCCCGCCTGGTGAACGACACCGTGGCACGCCACTTCAGCGAAGAACAGATTTACCGCATCGATCACTACCTTGGCAAGGAAACCGTGCTCAACCTGTTGGTATTGCGCTTCGCCAACTCACTATTTACCACCAACTGGGATCACAAATGCATAGACCACGTGCAGATCACCGTGGCTGAAAGCGTGGGCATAGAAAATCGCTGGGGATTTTACGACAAGGCTGGGCAATTGCGGGACATGGTACAGAACCACTTGTTACAGATTCTCTGCCTGCTGGCCATGGAGCCTCCCTTTGATCTGTGCGCCGAAACCATCCGCAGCGAAAAGCTCAAGGTGCTGAAGGCTTTGAAGCCGATCACTGGGGAAAATATCAGCCGCAACGTGGTCAGAGGTCAGTACACCAGCGGCTTTATCAAGGGCAAGCCGGTCCCTGGGTATCTCGAAGAATATGGCGCGGAACCTGGCAGCCAGACCGAAACCTTTGTTGCCATCAAGGCCGAAATCGATAACTGGCGCTGGGCAGGAGTACCCTTCTATCTGCGTACAGGCAAGCGACTGGCCGCCAAGTATAGTGAAATCAACATACACTTCAGGCACCAACCCCACAATATTTTCCGTGAAAGCTACATGGACCTGCCACCCAACAAGCTTACCATCCGGCTCCAGCCCAACGAGGGTATTGAGTTACAGATGGTAAATAAAGTGCCAGGTATCACGGAAATATCAAGAATCCAGAAAAACAATCTTGACCTGAGTTTCTCCGAAACCTCCAATGACGCCAGGGTCGTGGATGCCTATGAAAGACTTCTGCTGGCGGTAATGGCAGGAAACCAGGCCCTGTTCGTTCGCCGCGATGAAGTCGAGCATGCCTGGATGTGGGTGGACAACATCATCAACGCCTGGCGCAAGGGAGGAGCCAAGCCTGACCCCTATCCCGCCGGATCATGGGGGCCAACGTCCTCAATTTCTCTGATTGCCAGGGATCACAGACAATGGGATGAATGAACATGACCGCGACAATCCACGAGTTTCCCGCAAGCGGTGCCATTGACGACTACTTGTCGTCAACCATTGCCCATGCCCTTGAACAGGCCATCATCACCAAGGGACATGCCAACCTGGCGGTCTCGGGCGGCCGCACTCCACGTGAAATGCTGATCAAGCTGGCAGCGCACAAGCTGCCATGGCAGCAGGTGAATGTGGTGCTGGTGGACGAGCGCTGGACTGACATCCAGTCTTCAGACAGTAACGAACACATGCTGCGGGATACACTGCTGCAAGGTCCGGCAGCCGACGCACGCTATCACAGCATCCGACCCGAGGGTGAACCCAATGCTGACTCTCTTGCGGATGTATCCATTCGACTGCTGCAAGCAGACGCCTTTCCCTTCGACGTTCTCACGCTGGGTCTTGGTGAAGATGGCCATACCGCATCTTTATTCCCCTGCGCCGACGAAATCTATCAGGCGATGTCCATGGACAACCCCGCGCTACTGATGCGGATACGCCCAACCACGGCGCCCTATGATCGCATCAGTTTCACCTTGCAGGCTTTATTGCAAAGCCGCAAGGTCTTTCTCCATGCCACCGGACAAACCAAGAAGCAAGTTATTGCCAGGGCATTGGAAGGTGACAACACACTGGAAATGCCGGTTCGTGCTTTTTTGCATCATCCCAGTCTGGACCTGGAAGTCTGTTGGGCAGCCCGTTGAAATCTCAGGAGATCACCACATGCACAGCAAGATCCAAGCGATCACCCAGCGCATCATCGACAGGAGCCGCGCCAGCCGCGCAGCCTACCTGCAAAAAATAGATGCCGCGGGCAGCGAGGGCGTGCACCGGGCGGCGCTCTCCTGTGGCAACCTGGCCCATGGCTTCGCCGCCTGCCAGGAAACTGACAAGCGCCGCCTGCGTTCCCTGACCGACAGCAATATCGCCATTGTTTCCGCTTACAACGACATTCTCTCCGCCCATCAACCCTACAAGAATTTTCCGGATCTGATCCGCCGTGCCATTGCCGCAACCGGTGGCGTGGCCCAGTTTGCCGGCGGCGTGCCGGCCATGTGCGATGGCGTCACCCAAGGCCAGCCAGGCATGGATCTAAGCCTGATGAGCCGTGACACCATTGCACTGGCAAGCGCGGTCGCCCTCAGCCACAATCTTTTCGATGGGGCTCTGATGCTGGGAATCTGTGACAAGATCGTGCCAGGAATGCTGATCGGCGCACTGGCTTTCGGTCATCTGCCAGTGGTCTTCGTGCCTGCCGGCCCCATGCCTTCTGGCCTCCCCAACAAGGAAAAAGCCCGCATCCGCAAACTTCACGCGGAAGGCAAGGCCGACAAGGCGGCGCTGCTGGAAGCCGAGGCCCAGTCCTACCACTCCCCGGGCACCTGCACTTTTTACGGCACCGCCAATTCCAATCAACTGGTGGTGGAAATGATGGGCCTGCATCTGCCTGGTGCCTCCTTCGTCAACCCCAACACACCACTGCGGGATGCCCTCACCGAGGCAGCAGCCAGGCAGGTAACCCGGCTCACCAAGCAATCAGGGAACTACCTGCCCATGGGCCGGATGATAGATGAACGCTCGATCGTCAATGGCATGGTAGGCCTGCTTGCCACTGGCGGATCCACCAATCTCACCATTCACCTGATAGCCGTGGCAAGAGCGGCGGGCATTCACATTACCTGGGACGACTTCGCGGCCCTTTCCGAGTTGGTACCCCTGCTGACTCGCATCTATCCCAATGGCCAAGCCGACATCAATCACTTCCAGGCGGCAGGCGGCATGGCCTTGCTGATGCGTGAGTTGTTGAACGCCGGTCTCCTGCACCACGACGTGGATACCATCTGCGGCAAGGGCCTGGACCCATATCTCACGGTCCCCACGCTCTCAGACACTGGATTGACCTGGCAAGCAGGCCCCAGCCACAGTAGTGACGAGGCTGTGCTGGCCCCCATTGCCAAGCCCTTTGACGATCATGGTGGTCTCAATGTCCTCAAAGGCAATCTTGGCACCGCCGTGATCAAGACCTCCTCTGTCATGACTGACCGCCTGAGGATCGAGGCCCCGGCAGTGGTGTTTGATGATCAGCATGAACTCGCCGCGGCTTTCGCCAGTGGCGAACTGGACCGCGACTGCGTGGTAGTGGTTCGCTTCCAGGGACCACGCGCCAGAGGCATGCCTGAGTTGCACAAACTGACGCCGCCCCTCAGTGTGTTGCAGGATCGTGGCTACCGGGTTGCCCTGGTCACAGATGGCCGCATGTCCGGCGCCTCCGGCAATGTCCCGGCGGCCATTCACCTGTCTCCGGAAGCGGTAGACAATGGCCCCATTGCCCGCATCCGGGAGGGCGACCTGATACTGCTCGATGCAGTTGAGGGCATATTGGAACTGAAGGTTGACCCTCAGGAATTGGCGGCGCGATCACCCGCGCATTATGACCTGTCACACCAGCACGTGGGCATGGGACGCGAACTTTTCGGCAACATGCGCGCCAACCTGGGCAGTGCCGCCGATGGCGCCTGCTCGCTGTTTTGAACACCATGATTACGCCCTCGCCCATCCCTGGTCTTGCCGCCGACATTGGCGGCACCAATGTCCGCTTGTGTCTGACAAGCGACGGCAGGCCAGGACCAGTCCATACTTTTGCAACCCATGGGCACAACTGTCTGGAGGACTTGATCCTGGCTTTCATGGGTGAACAAGGCATCAAGGCCGCCGATGCCTGTCTGGCCATTGCCGCGCCGGTGAGCGGATCGGAAATCAGCATGACCAACCTTGCATGGCGCTTCAGCAAGGACTCGCTGCGCCAACGCTGCGGTCTACGCCATGTATGCTTCATCAATGACTTTGAAGCGATCGCACTGGGCATTCCCAGCCTGGCCGCGGCCGACCGCCATCAAATCGGCGGGGGTCAGGCACAACCAGACAAGCCCATCGCCGTTTGTGGTCCCGGCACCGGCCTTGGTGTTGCCCATCTCCTGCCCACGCAACAGGGCTGGCTGACACTGGCTGGCGAAGGCGGACATGTGGACTTCGCGCCGATGGACGAGATCGAAGCCCAAATACTGTCGAGTCTGCGCCACCTGCATGGCGACCATGTGTCAGTGGAGCGTCTGCTATCAGGCCCTGGACTGGAATCCTTGCACCGGATCATGGCAACCTTGATGGCATATGAAGTCCAACCGATGCAAGCATCCCAGATCACCCATGCCGCTCTGCGGGGTGATACTTTTTGTGCAAAAGTGCTGCGTCGTTTCTGCGCCATTCTTGGTGGATTTGCCGGCAACCTGGCGCTGACCATGGCGACTTTTGGTGGCGTCTATATTGCGGGAGGAATGGCACCTCGCTTTTTGGATTTCCTGGCAGCAAGTGATTTCCGATCCCGCTTCGAGGCCAAGGGGCGCTATCAAGCCTATAACGCCAGAATCCCCACCTATGTCATCACCCACCCCAATCCCGGGCTGCTGGGGGCGGCGCTTCATCTCCATCGCAACAGCGGCCACACTACCAAGGATGCATCCTCATGACCCTGATACAACGCCCCGTCTCCTGGCAGCTCACTCCTCAAGAAGTGCTCGGCACGGGCCCTGTCATGCCGGTACTGGTATTTCACAAGGTGGAGGATGCGCTGCCCGTGGCCGAGGCCTTACTTGAAGGAGGCATCAATGTTCTGGAAATCACCCTCAGAACCCCCGCCGCTCTGGCAGTGATCGAACAACTGGCGCACAGACTGCCGCAGGCCATGGTGGGTGCGGGCACAGTGCTGAACACCACCCATATGCGGGATTCGGCAACGGCTGGCGCCCGTTTTCTGATCAGCCCCGGCCTGACCCCAAACCTGCTCGGCAATGCCGCCAAGGGCGCATTGCCTCTGATTCCCGGCGTTGCCACAATCTCGGAAATTCTTGTGGGGATGGAATATGGCTACAGCCATTTCAAATTCTTTCCCGCGGAAATCAATGGCGGCGTCAAGGCCTTGAAGGCAATTGCCGGTCCATTACCCGACATTCGCTTCTGCCCCACGGGTGGAATCGATCATGACAATGCCATGGACTATCTGCGCCTGCACAACGTGGAATGCATCGGCGGTTCATGGCTGGCAACCAAGGATCTGATCGAACACAGACAGTGGAAAGAAATCACCCGACGTGCAAAAGCCATCGTCGAACTCAGCGGCTATGATTTTGAATAGAAAGTCAGCAGGCGCTCAATCCACACAGTACAACTCATCCACATAACGTCGCACACTGTCCTCCCAGGGGAAACGAGTCTGTCTGGCTGCCTGGGCGATGCGGCGCCACTGCTCCTGACGATGTAGCCGAGTGTCCAGCGCCTTGTCGAGACACTTCACCATGGCCTGGGCCTGGTCGACGGGATTGGCGCCACTGAAACTGAAACCATTGTGGTTGTGGCTTACCGTATCATTGAGGCCGCCCACCTTGTGCACAAGACAAGGCTTGCCAGCCCGCATCGCCAACATCTGACTGATACCACAGGGCTCAAACGAACTTGGCATCAGAAACAAATCACAAAAGCGATAGAGATTGTCTGCCAAGGGTTCCGAATAGCCACGCATGAACAGAAAATTTTCATGCCTGGCCATTGCTGTCGTCATGAAATCCTCATAGTGAGGATCACCACTGCCAGTCATGATGTAGACACTTTCGCCCAGGCTTTCCAGTACCGCGTCAAGCGCGGTAACACCCGGACTGACCTGGGTTTCGAACAGGCTGACTTTCTGCCCGGTCAGGCGGTTGATGGAAGCCACCACGGTTTTGGCCTGCCACTTGCCCGAGGACCATGCCATGATCCGCCGCTGTGCAAAGAAATGAGCCGCCGCTACGGAATGACGGTTACCTGCCCACTGGCCAAGACAGTCATTGGCCAGCGACAGGAAAGACTTGGCAGTGGGCTTGCCGCTCCGATACCCTTCGTAATCACAGCCATTGAGAATCCCCACCAGCTTCTTTCCCCGGCTGATTCTTTGCAAATCCGCTTCCAGGCCCTCGCCACCGACGAAACCCTGCCTTGGATTGCTGGGCTGCAATATTTCCCTGGCATAGGTTGGGGAAACCACATGTACCTTGTCCGCCAGGTTGATTCCCATGCGCATCATGTTCACGCAGCTTGGGGTTCTGGGATCAGCAATCAGCGCGGGATCATAATCACTGAGAGCAAACCAGTCTTCCAATGAAGACCCATTGTTTTGGAATGGCCTGACACCCTGGAGCGAAAGATTATGAATTGTGTATACCACTCTCAACGAGCGCAGAGCTTTGTAGGCAGGATGATGGCGACGCAGAAACAGCAGGAGTGCGGCATGCCAGTCATGCAAGTGAATCACATCCGGGCGCTCAATGGCACCCGTCACAATCGCATGGCAAACCCCAAGGCAGAATAATGCAAACTTGTGCGCATCCGTCGAAAATGGCCCCCACTCATCATCACAGTAGATACTGCCAATGCCACAGGCTGCAAACAAGGCATTTTCCAGCAACAAGTGCGTCACACCTAGCTGCTCGGACGCTGGCTTGATTTCCAAAAGCGCCAACTCTTCCAGATGCCGGCAGAACTCCACTGTCATGGTATTGCGCATACTGACTTCAGGCAGCGCCGAAAGGCTGCCATATCCCGGTGTCACCACTGTGACCCTATGCCCTGCCTTGGCCAAGGCAATGGGTGCATCCCGGATCACATCGCCGATCCCCCCCACTTTGCCGCCAGGCAATGCGCCATTTTCCGCCGCCACCATCAGAATGTGCATAGAAGACTTCATCCGCTGATGGTGCCCACTTTCTGGCCCAGCATGGCACGGGTAACAAGCGTGACACCGCCATCGGTCACTCTGAAGCCGTTGGCTACATCCACCTCGCGGTCATATCCGATTTCCATTCCGGCGGGAATGTTGCAGCCACGATCCAGGATTGCCTTGCGAATCCGACAATGCCTGCCGATGTTGACCTCTGGCAGTACCACGGATTCTTCTATGGTTGAATATGAATTGCTGCGCACATTATTGAACAGAATTGACCTTTCGACTTTCGATCCGGAAATGATGCATCCTCCTGAAACCAGAGAGTCCACCGCATAGCCGCGCCGATCATTGTCATTGAAGACGAACTTGGCCGGCGGCAACTGCTCCTGGAAAGTCCAGATAGGCCAGCGATGATCATAAAGATTGAGCGCCGGCACTGGTTCCGCAAGTTCGATATTGGCGCGCCAGAAGGCATCCAGTGTACCCACGTCCTTCCAGTAAGCCTTGGTATCCTTGGCGGGATCGGCAAAACTGTAGGCGTAAACTTTGTGATCCTTGATGATGGAGGGAATGATGTCCTTGCCAAAATCATGATGGGATTCATGATTTCTGGAATCATCGCGCAACTGGTCAAACAGAAACTCACTGTTGAATATGTAGTTACCCATGGATGCCAGACAAAAACCGGGTTTGCCTGGAATCTGGCAGGGGTTGGCGGGCTTCTCCGCAAAACCAATCACCCGGTAATTCTCATCCACTTCCATCACCCCATAGGCGCCAGCGGCTTCCTCAATTGGCACCTGAAAACAGGAAATCGTCATTTCCGCATCACACTCACTGTGGAATGCCAGCATGTCGCCGTAGTCCTGGCGGTAGACATGATCACCGGAAAGTACCATCACATTGGCCGGTATCTCACCCCTGATGATGTCGATATTCTGATACACCGCATCGGCCGTGCCCAGGTACCAGTTTTCGGAAAAGCGTTGTGACGCGGGCAGTATCTCAATCCCCTCTCCCAACTCCTTCTTGAAGTGGCCCCAGCCCCGTACCAGGTGCTTGATCAGCGAGTGGGCCTTGTACTGGGTCACCACGCCAACCCGTCGAATCCCGGAATTGATGCAGTTCGAAAGGGGAAAATCGATGATGCGGAACTTACCGCCGAAATAGAGGGCTGGCTTGGCCCTCCACTCGGTCAATTCATAAAGCCGGCTGCCCTTGCCACCAGCCAGAATGATGGCATAGGTATCGCGAGTCAGCTTGCTGATATGACGCGAACCAGGGTAGTACATGGAGTTTCTCCGCAAAATTGGCACATGATGGTGCCGGGTCAATAATCAAATCTCATCCAGTCGCCAAATCTCACTGGCATACTCGCGGATCGTTCTGTCACTGGAAAAATAAGCACTGCTCGCGGTATTCATGATGCTCATGCGAGTCCATTGCTCCTTATCCAAAAATGCTGTCGCTGCCTGTTGCTGCACCTCAACAAAGGCCGCGAAATCAGCCGCGGTCAACCAGGGATCCCCATTGTCACGGATACTGGCAGCCAAGGCTTGGAAAATACCTGGTTCATCCTTGCAGAACAGATCACCCTCCAGCATCTCCATCACTCTGCGCAATCTCGCATCCGCCGCGATGAGGGCATTAGGATCATAGTCAAGCCGGGTTTCCTCCACCTGGGCCGCATCCAATCCGAACAAGAAGAAATTTTCCTTGCCGACCGCTTCCAGTATTTCAATATTGGCTCCATCCAGGGTACCGATGGTGATGGCGCCATTCATCATGAACTTCATATTGCCGGTACCGGAAGCTTCCTTGCCGGCGGTGGATATCTGCTCCGACAAATCAGTGCCAGGACATATTCTCTCCATTGCCGTCACCCGGTAATTGGGCAGGAATACCACCTTGAGCAATGACTCTGCCCGGCTATCCTGATTGATCACCCGCGCCAGATTGTTGATCAATTTAATGATCAGCTTGGCCATCATGTAACCAGGAGCAGCCTTGCCACCAACTATTACCGCCCTGGGCGTGAAACCCTCGGTATCGCCCTTGAGGATGCGATCGTAGAGGTGAATCACATGCAGGGCGTTAAGTAACTGCCGTTTGTATTCATGAATCCGTTTAACTTGGACATCAAACATCATCTCACAATTCAATGCCACACCGGTGGCATCTTCAATGAATGCCGCCAGGCGCTGCTTGTTCTGATCCCTGACCTGACGCCACTTGCGTCTGAAGCCAGCATCCTCTACATGGGCCTTCAAATTGGATATCAGCCCGAAATCTGTTTCCCAGCCATCTCCAATGGTATTGCTGATCAGGCCGCGCAAGCCGGGATTGCAAAATAACAACCACCTTCTTGGAGTCACGCCATTGGTCTTGTTGATAAAGCGTTCAGGCCACAGGGCATAGAAATCCCTGAACAGCCCTTGACGCAACAAGGCCGTATGCAAGGCCGCGACGCCATTGACGGAAAAACTACCGACAATTGCCAGGTAGGCCATCCTGATCTGCTTTTCGGGCCCTTCTTCTATGATCGACATGTCACGCAGCTTGCCAACATCCCCCGGCCATCGTTCCGCCACCTGCCGCAGGAAACGATGATTGATTTCATAGATGATTTCCAGCAGGCGCGGCAGCAACTGTCCAAACAAGTGCACGGGCCAACGCTCCAGGGCCTCGGGCAACAAGGTGTGGTTGGTATAGGCCATGCTGCTGGTAGTGATTGACCAGGCTTGGTCCCAGTCCATGCCATGATCATCCATCAGCAAGCGCATCAATTCCGGCACCGCGACGGCTGGGTGAGTATCATTCAGTTGGAAGCAGTTTTTTGCCGAAAAACCTTCAAAGCTGTTGTCATGGGTCTTCAGCCAGCGATGGATCACATCCTGCAAACTGGCCGAGGACAGAAAATACTGCTGCCGCAATCGCAGTACCTTGCCATTGACACTGACATCATTGGGATAGAGCACCATGGAAATTTGCGCGGCCTCGTTCTGTGCCGCCATGGCCTGGTCGAAATACCCGGAATTGAAGTGGTGCAGATTGAAAACATCGGCGGATTCCGCTTTCCAGAGCCGCAGCGTGATCACATTGTCGTTGCGAAATCCAGGCACCGGCACATCGTGAGGAATCGCTTTCACATCCAGGGTACCGAGCCAACGGCTGCGCTCGCTGCCATTGGCATCTTGGTACACTTCGGTATGGCCGCCAAACTTCACGACCTTGGCATTTTCGTGGGAAATCAACTCCCAGGGGCTGCCCCCTTCCAACCAGTGATCAGGAACCTCTATCTGGTAGCCATCGCGGATTTGCTGGCGAAAGATG
The DNA here is from genome assembly GCA_050485205.1 of Gammaproteobacteria bacterium. Lineage (GTDB taxonomy): Bacteria > Pseudomonadota > Gammaproteobacteria > Pseudomonadales > Pseudohongiellaceae > JAVVEZ01. Next base: position 12,613 of record JBJHAY010000001.1, on the reverse strand, counting down.
CCATAGTCATAGCGTATGCCATAGCCGGTGACCGGATATTTCAAGGTCGCGCAACTGTCGAGAAAACACGCTGCCAGACGCCCGAGACCACCGTTGCCGAGACCTGGATCGCTTTCGTAATCACAGATTTCCTCCAGGGCGCAACCGAATTCCTTCAGTGCCTGGGTGGTGGCATTGCCCACATCAAGATTCAATACCGCATTGTGCAAGGCCCGCCCCATCAGGAACTCAAGCGACAAATATGCCACCCGCTTGGGTGATTGTTGCTGATACCTGTCACGGGTTTGGCTCCAGCGCTCAACCAGGCGATCGCGAATAGTCAGTGCCGTGGCATTGTAGAGATAGCGCTCGGGATTATTGGCCTGCCCTCTACCCAAGGTCAGATGATAATGCCTGGCCACGTCCTTCTTGACCGTTCTGGTATCCATGCCCAGCCAGGGATGGCGATCAACAAAGGTTTTTTCCTTGCCAGCGGTCATAACAAATCCTCCATTGCAGCAGATGAATGCCTGTCAGCAGCGGGCTCCGCGGTCAGCATCAAGGCTGAGTAGGGAGCCACCACGAGCTTGTCCTTGACCATGGATTGATTCATGGTTGGAATGCCATCAGGCAGGGCGGTGTTAAACAACAAAGTCCATTCGCTGATGTTGTCCCGGAATGGCAGGAAAAATTCCACCGGCTCATTTCCGGCATGAAAGATAGTAAAGAAAGTCTTGCCACGCCCATTATCCTTGCTGTAGGCGCGCAGGAGATAACCAAGGGTCTTCAAATGATACTGGGACCAATGGCTGGACTGCATCATCTCGCCCCCTGGGTTGAACCAAAGAATCGCCGGATCACCATGCTTCATCGGTTCATGAATATAAAAGTCCTGATTCAGCTCTGGCATCAACTTCTTGAGCTTCAACAAGTGTTTGAGGAAAGCCTGTAAATTACTTCCTTCTTCTTGATCAAGAAGAGACCAGTCCAGCCAACTGGTGGAGTTGTCCTGACAGTAGGCATTGTTGTTGCCGGACTGACTTCTGCCAAACTCGTCGCCAGCCAGCAACATCGGCGTCCCCTGGGACACCAGCAGGGTGGCCAGCAGATTCTTGCGTTGGCGTTCACGGATCTCCTTGATTTCAGTGATCAGGGTCGGCCCTTCCACGCCATAATTGTCACTGTAGTTTTCACTGTGGCCATCGCGATTCTCTTCCATGTTCATCTGGTTGTGACGTTCACGGTAGCTGACCAGGTCATTGAGCGTAAAGCCATCATGGCTGGTGATGAAATTGATGCTGGCCGAGGGCCTTCTGCCAGAATGTTCGAAGATATCGCTGGAACCGTGTATGCGCCTGGCAAAATCAGGCAACACACCTGCATCACCACGCCAGAAGCGGCGAACAGTATCTCTATAACGATCATTCCACTCGCTCCAGCCCGGAGGGAAATTGCCCAGCTGATAGCCTCCAGGGCCGATATCCCACGGCTCGGCAATGAACTTTACCGAATCCAACGTGGGGTCCTGATTCAAGGCATCAAAGAAACCATTGCAGGTATCGAAGCCATGGAACTCACGTCCAAGCACTGGCGCCAAGTCAAACCTGAAGCCATCGACGCCCATTACACAGGCCCAGTAACGGAGGCTATCCATGATCATCTTCACAACCTGGGGATGGGTGATGTTGATGGTGTTGCCACAGCCAGTGTCATTGATGTAGAAGCGCTTGTTCTCCGATTGCAGACGGTAGTAGACAAGATTATCGATGCCACGAAAACTGAAGGTGGGCCCCAACCGCCCGCCTTCGGCGGTGTGATTGAACACAACATCCAGAATTACTTCGATGTCGGCATCGTGCAGTGCGTCCACCATGGCCCGGAACTCCCGGATATCATTGCCATGCAGATAGGCCTGGTGGGGTGCAAAGAAGGTCAGGGTGTTATAACCCCAATAGTTGCTCAAACCCTTTTCCACCAGAAAATGCTCACTGAGAAAGCCCTGGGCCGGCATTAACTCAAGGCTGGTAACTCCCAATGCCTTGAGATATTGAATCACACTGGCATGGCCCATGCCCTTGAAAGTGCCGCGCTCTGATTCCGGCACTCCCGGATGCAGCTTGGTAAAGCCCTTGATATGGGCTTCATAGATCACCGTTTGCGCTTTCGGTACCCGGTTGCGCCTGAGGATCATGGCGGGGCCATCTTCCACCACCACACACTTGGGCATGAGCGCGGCATTATCGCGGGCATCAAAGCTCAAGTCCGCTTCCTCGGCTCCATATTGATAGGCATAGTGCAGCTCAGACCAGTCGAACCTGCCCACCAATTGTCTGGCATAAGGATCCAGCAGCAGCTTGTGGTGATTGAAGCGATGTCCCAAGTGCGGCTGGTAAGGGCCATATACCCGGTACCCATAGACCGTGCCAGGACCGGCACCGGGCAAGTAGCCATGCCAGACCTGGTTGGTCAGTTCGGGCAGAAGCAATCTGCGCAATTCACGCTTGCCATCATCACTGAACAGACAGAGCTCCACCTTTTCCGCGTGGGCGGAGAACAGGGCGAAGTTGATGCCCTTGCCATCCCAGTGAGCCCCCTGGGGACTCAGATAGCCAGGTTCCAGTACTGCCTCACTCATCAAACAGCTCCACCGCAACCTTGCGTTTCATCATCTCACTCCTGAACGAAAATCAATGCCGATAACGGCGGCACCAAAATATTGATCGACCATTCATGGCCATGGCTGCGTACTCGTTCCGCCACCACGCCGCCAAAGTTACCCAGCCCAGAACCTGCATATTCCTCGGCATTGGTGTTGAGGGATTCGCGGTAGAAACCCGGCCCCGGCACTCCGATCCTGAAACCATGGTGCACCTCGGGTGTCATGTTAACCACTGCCAGCACCTGCGAGCCCCCATGCGCTGACTGGCGCAGGAACACAAACACCGACCAGGCATGATTGTCGGCCTCCACCCACTGAAATCCATCATGGCTGGTATCCGTATCATATAGGGCGGGCGTGGCGCGATAGAGACGATTGAGATCGCGCACCAGGTTTTGAATGCCTCTGTGGCGCGGATCCGCCAACAGATGCCAGTCCAGGCTGGCATCATGATTCCACTCCGCGCGCTGGGCAATCTCACCCCCCATGAACAAGAGTTTCTTGCCAGGATGTGTCCACATGAAAGCGAGATAAGCTCGGAGATTCGCGAACTGACGCCACTCGTCCCCCGGCATTTTTTCCAGCAGGGAGCGCTTGCCATGCACCACTTCGTCATGACTCAGGGGAAGAATGAAGTTTTCGCTGAAGGCATAGAGCAGGCCGAAGGTCAATTCATTGTGATGGTATTTTCTGTGGACCGGGTCCCGTGACATGTAACTGAGACTGTCGTTCATCCACCCCAGATTCCACTTGAAACCAAAGCCCAGTCCGCCGCGTTCGGTAAAGTCGGTCACGCCTGGCCAAGCAGTTGATTCCTCCGCCACCATCATGATGCCTGGATAATTGAAGTAGGCTCGATTGTTGATGTTGCGCAGCAAATCCACCGCTTCCAGATTTTCCCTGCCGCCGTGGTGATTGGGAATCCACTCTCCATGATTTCTGCTGTAATCCAGATACAGCATGGAAGCCACGGCATCAAAACGCAGGCCGTCGGCATGAAATTCTTCCAGCCAATACAGAGCATTGCTGATCAGGTAGCTCACTACTTCGGCGCGGCCGTAATTGAAGATGCAGGTGCTCCAATCCGGGTGGAAGCCCTTGCGGGGATCGGCGTGTTCATAAAGATGAGTGCCATCGAAGCAGGCAAGCCCGTGGGCATCCCCAGGGAAGTGTGCCGGTACCCAATCCAGAAGGATGCCTATCCCCGCCTGATGGGCATGATCAATGAAATACCTGAGGTCATCCGGCTCACCAAAACGGCTGGTGGGCGCAAACAAGCCCAAGGGCTGGTAACCCCAGGAGCCATCGAATGGATACTCGCTGACCGGCATCAATTGCAAGTGGGTAAAGCCCATGTCCCTGGCATAGGCAATCACCTGTTCGGCCAGTTCCCGGTAACTCAAAAAACGCCCACCCTCCTCCACTTGTCTGCGCCAGGAACCCAGATGCACCTCATAGATGCTGATGGCGGCCTGGTGGTGGCTGGCCTTGGCTCGGGCGCTCATCCATGCCTGATCCTGCCATTGGTAGGCAGTTTTGGACGGCACGATGGAAGCGCTCTCAGGCCGCAGTTGCATGCGTTTGGCATAGGGGTCTGACTTGAGTGGCAGCAAGGTGCCGTCGGCGGCCTGGATCTCGAACTTGTAGTTTTCCCCGGAATTCACGCCGGGGACAAATATCTCCCAGATGCCGGAGGTAGGATGCTTGCGCATGACATGAACACGGCCATCCCAGTGATTGAAGTCACCAACCACTGAGACACGCCGGGCATTGGGGGCCCAAACGGCAAACAGCACACCTTCCACGCCATCGCAAACCCTGTGGTTGGCACCAAGAAAGTGGTAGGCCCGCTCCTGGGTGCCATTGCAGAACAGGTAGCAGTCCATCTCGGACAACAAGGAAGGAAAGCGGTAGGGATCATCCTTGACACAGACCAGCAAGGGATAGCGCACCCGCAGAGAGTAGGGCCCAGGCTTGGCGCGGGAGATCAGCCCGGAAAACAGGCCATCCTTATGCAGCATGCTCAGATCGCCCAGGCTGGTCTTGCCGGAAGCCGACAACACCACCACCTCGACCGCACCCGGCAGGAATACATTTACCTGCTGACATCCAGGCTCCCGCTCATGCATGCCCAGCACGGCGAATACATCCTGGTGGGCACCATTCACGACATCCTCGATCACCGCTTGCGGCAGCAAGGCCTTATTCATCGGTTCCATACTCCATTGCCATCGGTCCGCGTGGCTTTCAAGGCCGTTGCTCCCGTACTCCGCGCAACATGGATTGTAATTGCGGCCTGGCGAAGGCTTGCCGCGCCGACATTCTCAGCTTCCTGCGCCAATTGCCGTATTCCTTGCTGGTACCGGGAATATTCACCGGGTCGGCCATCAACAGTAAATCATCCAACTGTACCGAAAGCAGTTGCGAAGAGGCCGTGGCACAGGCACCCATGATGGCGGCCGCCAGATCTTCATCGAAAGCCCGACCTGTCTGTTTGTCATGCCAACTTTCAGGCAGCCGCCCCATGCCCTGCAACCAATCCAGCAATGCGGCCTTTTCCCGCTCGCGATGAGCTGTTTCATTGGCCAGCGCCACCTCGTCTGCAATAAGGCCCAGTCGATGTCGTAATACAAGATCCCGGGTCTCCCACCAAGCCAGCAGTGGCGGCACATCATGATTGGCGATGATCGCAAGAGCCTTGACAGTATAGTCCGATGGTCGCTTGAAGCGCAGTACATCGTACTTTTCAAAGTAAAACATGATGTTGGAATAGACTGCCGAGTCGTGAATGTGGGACCTGATCTCCGGTGGCACTACCCCAAGGTCTTCCCCTATGACCATGCAGCCGGCGCGTTGGCTCTCCAATCGGAGGATGGCGAACAACACATCCACTGGGTAATGCACATAGGCACCGGCGGCATTGGTCCCGTCAAGCGGACACCACCACAGCCGCATCAGGGCCATCACATGGTCAATCCGCAATGCGCCACAATGTAACATATTGGTACGCAGCAACTGGATGAAATGAGCAAAGCGGCTTTGCTCCAGAGCCTGGGGATGCAAAGGTGGCAAGCCCCAGTTCTGACCATCGGGATTGAAGTGATCGGGCGGCGCACCAATGCGTGCTCCCAGGCAGAACAGATCAGGGTTGGTGGCCACCTCACAGCTGTCACTGCCGCCTCCCACCGCCAGATCACGAATCAGGCCCAGCTTCATGCCCCTCGCCTTGGCGTGGGCCTGACAGGTGGCCAATTCGCCCTGGGCCAGCCATTGCAAGTACTGATGAAACTGTGGGTCTGCTGCAAATTCCACGTGGGGCAGATCCAGCGCGGCGTGAAAATTGGCAAAGTTTCGCAGCGCTTCCCCGCTGCCATCGACAAACTCACGGAAGCGCCGCGCCCGCAAGCTGTCGTGGCGCAGGTGGTTTTCGGTAAAGTGGCGGTACATGGCCGCGAAGGCCGCGAATTTCAGGCGGAATACCGCTGGATAATCCACCTCCGCCAGATCCCGCAAAGCTTCACGCCGCGCTGCAATCGATGTTGAGTGCCAATGGCTGATGTCCCTTGATTGCAGGAAGTCTTGCTCCACCCCCGGATCCAGATAGAGGGGATTGAGAAAGCGCCGGTCAGTGGGACTGTAGGGACTGCAGTTCTCCGGATAATTGAAATCAAGCGCATGCAGGGGGTTCAGCAGGATAAAATCGGCGCCAACCACCGCGGCCTCGTCAATCAACCCCAAAAGGTCACTGAAATCGCCAATGCCCCAATTGGTGTCCGACCTGAGGGTGTAGAGCTGGGCCGCCATGCCCCAAATACGCTGCCCGTCCCGCGCCCATGGCGCTTCGTGGCAGCGCTCTGGGCTGACCACCAGAAAACTGGATTCCAGCCGCTGGCCAGACTCCAGCACCAGCTCGTAATAGCCCGGCTCCAACACTGGGAGAGTGACCATGTGACGACGCCAACGGCGACCATCAAGCAGATACTCTTCCACCATGGGAAAATCCGCCGCTGACAGATTGCCTTGGCGTTGCTGGCCAGACTCATCACATAAACGCCAAGCCAGATAGTCGGCAGACTCCTCTTCCAGGCTGGCGAGCCCCACCTGGTTTTCTCCAGGGGCCAATACCAGCACCGGAGGAACCCAGCGCTGCCAGCGGCTTTTTTCATGGGATTCCAGCCACTGTTCAAGAACTGCCTCGGAATCCGGCATGCGCCCAAGTGCCCGCAAGATATTGACCCGGTTCACCAAGGGTGTCTGCACATAACAGCCGGTGAAATCTATGAAGCCACTTGCCACCCCACAGACTGACAGCCAAGCTTCCAGTTTTTCCCGGGAAATCATCGCCTCGGGGGCACATTCGTTGTCTACTGCGGGTGGCATGCTGAAACCCTTGCCTGTCCGGCGCTCACTGGAATTGTCCGAGCTTCGCTTCATGATAGTGCATCGCATCTCGTTTTGGTGCACCGCCAGCCCGCGTAGGGCGGGCCTTGCACCAGCTTGGACAAGTATTGCAAGAAGCAGGCCCAGGCCATTTGTCCTGGGGCAATTATGACGAATAAAGTTTCAGCCAAGATGAAGATGGCGGCTAGAAAAAAATACGCTGGCCGATGTAGGGAATCTCTGAATTGAGCCCCTTGTCCCGCCACAGCTTCATGGAAAGCGCGTCCAGGGATTCCGGTTCACCGTGCACCAGCATGACCCTCGGCGAGGACTTGAAGTGGGTGATCCATTCGATCAGTTCGCTTTGACCGGCATGGGCGGAGAAGCCGCCAAGCGTTTCCACCCGCGCCCTCACCACGACATCTTCTCGCATCAGTTTTACCCGTTTGACGCCATCCACCAGGATACGTCCCAGGGTGCCGCGGGCCTGGAAGCCGGCAAATATGATGGTATTGCGCTGATTCCAGATGCGCTGGCGAATGTGGTGGCGAATCCGGCCACCGGTGCACATGCCGCTGCCGGCAACAATGATGGCGCCATGACTCACTTTGTTGATGGCCATGGACTCCTCCGGGGTCTTGGTGAAACGTAGCCGAGGCAGGAAACCCCTCAGGGTGGAGTCATAGGCCTTGCTGAGCTTGGCCACGTCGCCAGGGTCCAGCAGGTGTAAGCACTCGTCGTAGATTTCTGTCACTTCGATGCCCATGGGACTGTCCAGGAATACCTGCCAACCATCAAGCCTGCCCTGCTGATGCAGGCTGCCCAGATGAAACAGGATTTCCTGGGTGCGGCCCACGGCAAAGGCGGGAATCAGCACATTACCTTTCTTGTCCCAGGTTTCCTTGAGGATTTGCTCCAATTGCAACACCGTGTCATCAAGGCTGCGGTGATCACGGTTGCCATAGGTGCCTTCCATCAGCACGACGTCGGCTTGCTCCAACAACGTGGGATCGTTCATCAGCACGGAATCCTTCTTGCCAAGATCGCCGGAAAACACCAGGGTTTTTTCCACGTTTTGCTCCCAGACCCGCAGCTCGACTATGGCTGCCCCCAGGATATGGCCGGCATCATGGAATCTCAGGCTGGCGCCCTGAGCCAGTTCCAGTGGCTCCTTGTAGGACACCCCACGGCACAGTTTAAGCGCCTTTCTCACATCCCGGCGGGTATATTCCGGCTTCAGCAGCTTGTCGCCGCGGCGCTGGCGCCGCAGATTCTCCATTTCCAGGTCGCGCTCATAGAGGCCCACCGCGTCCAGTAGCATTACCGGCAACAATTTCGCCGTGCCCCGGGTACAGTAGATGGGACCATCGAAGCCATCATGAACCAGCTTGGGGATCAAGCCACAATGATCGAGATGAGCATGGGACAGGATCAGCAACTTGATGTCGGCGGGATTGAAGGGGAATTTTTCATCCTGGATGCGCTCAATGGCATCTCCGCCCTGGTGCATGCCACACTCCAGCAGAATCTTGCCCAGCGACTCGGTTTCCAGCAGATAGCAGGAACCCGTTACCTGCTGCGCCGCGCCAATGAATGTCAATATGGCCATCCGGCCCTCCTTGTTTCAAATTCAGATGGTGCCAAGATTATCATTCCCGGTCGGCCAGGTGGTGATAATGATCAAGGTTGTTGGACAGGTCGATGTGAGCGCTTGAGTCATACCCTCGTCACAACTTAGGGCTTTATCTCAATTGGCAAAGCCAAGTCAGAGACTTGACATCCTGGCGTAAATCCCTAATGCTTCGCGCCATGTTCAGGATCGTTGGCAAGCGCATAATCATCATTATTCGACACTACTAAAGGTGGGTTGAACGGCGTTCCTTGCAAGAGCTTCAGAAAAACCCGCCCAGTGGCGGGTTTTTTCGTATGGGGGCCACCCCCCCCCTGTAGGAGCGAGCCCTGCTCGCGACAATGACAATCAGGTCAGTGCCACAGCACTGAAGTCTCCAGGCCGGGTGCCGGGGACCTTGTGCAAAAACCGTCAGCGACAGGAAGTCGCTGCCGGAGCCCCCATGGATGGGTTCACGGCGTTTTTTGCACGAGGTCCCCGGTGCCCGGCCCATACCACAGACTTTGCATGACAGTGCCTTTGTCGCGAGCAGGGCTCGCTCCTACAGGGAGAAAATCAGTGAACGATCAAACGGGAGTATGCAGTGATAGACAGAGAAGATCAGGTGGAAACCAGCAGCAGTGACAATTTTTCCTTCGTCGCCGCCGAGCACGACGTGCTGAAATTCTGGGAATCCCAAGGGATTTTCCAGCAGTCCCTTGCCCAGACCAGCAACTGCAAGCCCTTCATCTTCTACGATGGCCCTCCCTTCGCCACCGGCCTGCCTCATCATGGCCATCTCGTAGGCTCCACCCTCAAGGACATCGTGCCCCGCTACTACACCATGAAGGGCTACTATGTGCAGCGCCGCTTCGGCTGGGACTGCCATGGCCTGCCCATCGAACATGAAATCGACAAGTCACTGGGCATGTCGGCCCAGCAGGCAGTGGAAAAACTGGGCATCAAGGGCTACAACGATGAATGCCGCGGCATCGTCCAGCGCTACACCGCGGAATGGCGCAAAACCATCACCCGCATCGGCCGCTGGGTGGATTTCGACAACGACTACAAGACCATGGACCCCTGGTACATGGAATCCGTGTGGTGGGTGGTGAAGCAGTTGTGGGAAAAGGACATGATCTACCAGGGCGTCAAGGTGGTGCCCTTCTCCACTGCCCTCGGCACGGTACTCTCCAACTTCGAGGCCGGCTCCAACTACCAGGAAGTGCAGGACCCGGCGGTCACCGTGCTGTTCAAGCTGAAGGATGAAGACGCTTATATGGCCGCATGGACCACGACGCCGTGGACTTTGCCTTCCAACCTCGGTCTTTGCGTGCACGCTAATATCGAGTACCTGAAAGTAAGGGACGAGGCAAATGGCCTCGTGTATTACGTTGCCAACTCACTCAATAGGTCTCCCGTTAACAGTAAAGACCTAGAGAAGATGCTTGCAGGTGAAACTATTCATGGTTTTTCCCTGGCCGAACGTCGCGTATTCAAAGGCAGCGAGTTGGCCGGTAAGTCCTACTTGCCTCTGTTTCCTTATTTCAAGGACCTTGCATCGGAGGGCGCCTTCCGAGTATTTGCCGACGACTACGTTACCACCGAAAGCGGCACCGGCATCGTACACCTGGCGCCCGCCTTCGGTGAGGATGACTATAGAGTAATGCGTCATAACGGAATAAATGCCGCGCCTTGTCCCGTAGACTTCGAAGGTAAATTCACAGCAGAGGTTTCCGACTTCGTCGGCCTCTACGTTAAAAGTGCCGACAAACTCATCATTCGTCGTCTCAAGGAGGAAGGCACTCTGCTACGGCACGAAACTATCGTCCACCCCTATCCCTTCTGCCCACGCTCGGACACCCCCATCATCTATCGCACCATCCCGTCCTGGTATGTGAAGGTGGAGCAGATGCGCGAGCGGCTGGCCGCCGCCAATGCCCAGGTCAACTGGGTGCCGGAACACATCAAGGACGGCCGCATGGGCAACTGGCTGGCCAATGCCATCGACTGGTGTATCTCCCGCAATCGCTACTGGGGCACGCCGCTGCCCATCTGGATCAACGATGTGACCGACCGGCGTCTGTGCCTGGGCTCCATCGCGGAACTGAAACAATACACTGGTGTGAAAGTGGAGGATCTGCATCGGGAATACGTGGACCACCTCAGCTTCCAGCTTCCCGGCGAGGAAGGCACCTACCGGCGCGTGGAGGAGGTGCTGGACTGCTGGTTCGAGTCCGGCTCCATGCCCTACGCCCAGTTGCACTACCCTTTCGAGAATCAGAAGCTGTTCGAGGCCGGCTTCCCTGCCGAATATATCGCCGAGGGACTGGACCAGACCCGCGGCTGGTTCTACACCCTGCTGGTGCTGAGCACCGCGCTCTACGACAAGCCCTCGTTCAAGAATGTCATCGTCAACGGCATCGTCATGGCCGAGGATGGCAAGAAGATGTCCAAGCGCCTGCAGAATTACACCCCGCCGGACGTGCTGATGGAAGAATACGGCGCCGATGCCCTGCGCCTCTACCTGATCAACTCCGGCCTGGTGAAGGCGGAGGAACAACGCTTCTCCGACAGCGGCGTCAAGGACATGGTGCGGCGCGCGCTGCTGCCCTGGCTCAACTCTTTCAAGTTCCTGCAGACCTATGCCGAGATTGACGGCTGGCGCGCCGAAGCGGCACCCACCGCCTCAGGCAATATCACCGACCAATGGATCATCTCCCGTCTGCAATCCCTCAAGGCCAACGTGTCCCGGGAAATGGCCCAATACAAACTTTACAACGTGGTGCCGGCCCTGTTCGAGTTCATTGAGGATCTGACCAATTGGTATATCCGCCTCAACCGCTCCCGCTTCTGGGGCGAAGGCATGAGCGCGGACAAGCAGGCGGCTTATCAAACCCTCTATCAGACCCTGCATGAACTCAACCTGGTCATGGCACCCTTCGCGCCCTTCCTGAGCGAACACCTTTATCAGGCTCTGGCGGCATTTGCTCCGGCACAGATGGAACGCCCGGTTTCCGCTCACCTCTGCCGCTACCCTGAGGCCGAATCAAACTTGATCCAGCCCAAGCTGGAACAGGCGGTCTCCCGCATGCAGAACATCATCCTGCTGGGACGCCAGAAGCGCAATCAGGCCAAGATCAAAACCAAGGTACCGCTGGCCCGGCTTACCATCATTCACGAAGATCAGGCCATGCTCGATGAAATTGCTCGCCTGGAGGGCTACATTGCCGGTGAGTTGAACGTCAAGCGGGTCGAATACTCCACTGAGGAGGGGCGCTTCATCAACCTCTTCGCCAAGCCCAATTCCCCGGTGCTGGGCAAGCGCCTCGGCAAGGAATTCAAGAAATTCAAGGACTTGATAGAAGCGCTGGACTCACGCCAGCTCAAGGCCTTGCAGGAAGAAGGACAACTGCCCCTGGGCGGCGAAAGCTTCAGCCCGGAGGAAATCCTCATCTTCCGTGAAGCCAGGCCCGGCACCGAGGCCGTTTCCAACCGCTTCATTTCCATCGATGTGGACTGCACCCTGAATGATGAACTGATTGCAGAGGGGCTGGCACGGGAAGTTGTGAACCGGATTCAGAAGACCCGCAAGGAGTTGGGGTTGAATGTGGCGGACCGGATCCGTCTGACCTATGAGGCCGACACTGCCCTTGCCGACGCCATTGAGCGCCACCGGGACTATATTGCCGGCGAAACGCTGTGCAGACATATCGCTCCTGGCACCCCCCACAAGGCTCTGGAATTTGACATCGACGGCAACAAGCTCGCGTTCGACATCCAGCCGATTCACGAGAATTGACATTCCATGGAGGAGCCAACATTCCTCCGCGGCTTACCCGCGCATGTTCACGGACAGCATCCAACGACTTCATGCGGCAAGTTCCGTGGTGGCAACCACGGCGATGCAGAAGTTGCATAGCCTCATCATTAGCGGGCTCGACAACCAAGGTTGATTGCTGGACTTTCCCGCGTCAGCATCAGTG